>CAZDQR010000426.1:0-2375 GCA_964507315.1 uncultured Roseivirgaceae bacterium | reverse complement strand
TGCAATTTCTCTTAAAAGCCGTTTAATTTCTCGGCCTGCTAATGATTCTGGAGAAATTATTTCATCAATTCCTAAATCGAATAAATCTAATTTGTCTTTACGTACTAGAAATTCTGTATTTAAAATTCGAGCAATAGTTTTTTTTACTCCTAAATGCTTGGCAATAATACAAGTTGATATGTTAGCTTCTTCTGATTCGGTTACAGCAATAAATAGCTCTGAATTTGAAACATTTGCTTCCGTAAGAATACTATAGGACGTGGCGTTTCCTTTTACAGTAACAACATCTAACTGTTTTGCCAAATGCGCTAGTTTAGTTTCATTAAGATCTATGATTGTAATTTCATGATCTTCTAATACTAGTAATTTAGCTAGGTGATATCCAACATCACCTGCACCTGCTATTATTATTTTCATTTGTAAAAGCTAGCCAAAGTATGAATTATAGAAAACGAACTTGAACTAGATGTGTTTATGTAACAAATATATTAGTAATCGATCGTCTTAAAAAAACAATTATCTAAGTATTTTAACTAATACGTAAGTTAGTTTTTTTACGTACAAAAGGATGGAGTGGTACCAATAACTTTGTAGTATGATTGTTGTGAACATAAAGAGCGGGCTTAGAGAACGGATAGGATATAAAGACCTTGCTAAAAGGTATTTGGAGTTTTATGACACGCTAAAAGAAGAAAGTTTTGTCGTAAATATGATATTTATGCTTGATGATTGGGAAGTAAATGAAAATGTGAAGTTTGAGCGTTTGATGCCCTCTGATTGGGAAATGATACTAAAAGCTGTAAAGGTGTTAAATATTGAACCTGTTGCAGTGAATATATAAAAGATTAAATCCATAAAAAAAGCCGTTTACATTAGTAAACGGCTTTTTTTATGGTGAAGAAGTTTTAGATAACACCTTCTAATACATCTTTAAGCGCTACACGTTGCCCGTCTTTGTAAGGTACAATCCAAGCATCTTTTACACCCATTTCTCTTAGGTGTTTTTTAAATGTATCAGCTTCCCAATAATCTCTAAAAAATCCTAAAGTTATTTTTTGTAGTCCTTCTTCATTTTCTCCACTAAACATTGGGTTGTTTTCGAAAAAGCTAGACATATCCTTTTTTGCAAAAGCACCTACTTGCACTTTAAATACAACACCATCCATTGACATAGGAGCAGGTGCTGCTGCCGTTGCAGGTTTACTACTTAGTGCATTACGTGCTTCTTGAGCAGAAGCGTTTGCGGCAGCAACTTGGCTTTTCATTCTTGTGTTTTCATCCTGTAAATCTGAAATACGAGCATCTTTATCGCTCATTTTAGATTTAGTTTCGTCTAGTTGGTTTTTAGCGTTACTTAGCTGGCCTTTAAGTGATCCATTCTCTTCTACAAGAATTTTAAACCCTTCAAGGTCTTTTTTGTAAGCTTTGTACTTAGACTTCCACTCCTTTTTTTCTACTTTAGAAAGCTGAGCTATTGAAGTGAAGCCAAACACTAATAACAACGATACCAATGCAAGTTTTTTCATGTTAGATTAATTCGATTTTTATATAATGCAGTAAATATTGTAAAATTTAATTAAACAGCCAAGTTTTCAGTGCACTACTGATTAATCCATAGAGCCTATCATTTTACTTGGATCTACCCATTCATCAAATTCAGTAGCAGTAAGGTAACCCAAGTTTAACGCTTCTTCTTTTAATGTTGTGCCGTTATTATAGGCAGTTTTTGCAATTTTAGCTGCTTTTTCGTACCCTATATGTGTATTTAAGGCTGTAACTAACATTAAAGAATTATTAAGGTTTTTTTCGAGTACTTCGTTATTGGGCTCTATGCCAACGGCACAATTTGTATTAAACGATTGGCAAGCATCTCCGATTAAACGAGCAGAGGTTAAAACATTATAGGCCATAACTGGCTTAAATACATTAAGCTCATAATGTCCTGTCATTCCTCCTGTAGATACTGCTACGTCATTGCCCATTACTTGTGCACAAACCATTGTTAAGGCCTCGGCTTGTGTAGGATTAACTTTACCTGGCATTATTGATGAGCCCGGCTCATTGGCAGGTATTATTATTTCACCAATTCCACTTCTAGGGCCTGAAGCTAACATACGAACATCGTTCGCAATTTTCATTAAGCTAACGGCCAGTTGTTTTAAGGCACCATGGGTTTCTACCAGTGCATCGTGTGCAGCCAAGGCTTCGAATTTATTATCCGCAGATACAAATGGCAAGCCTGTGAAATTAGCAATTTTAGCAGCCACGTTTATGGCATAGCCTTTTGGTGTATTAATGCCCGTTCCAACTGCGGTGCCTCCCAAGGCTAATTCGGCCATATGAGGCAACGTGTTGTTCAGTGCTTTTAAACCGTG
>CAZDQR010000425.1:0-2393 GCA_964507315.1 uncultured Roseivirgaceae bacterium | reverse complement strand
AAGTTTTTGATAGGTGATTATCAAAACACAGAACTATGAACTTAGATAAATATACAATCAAATCGCAGGAGGTGCTTCAGCAAGCAACCTCCATAGCCAGTAGCTATGGACAGCAGTCCATTGAGCCTGGTCATATATTAAAAGCATTATTTGAAACCGATGATAATGTGGTTTCATTCATTAATAAAAAATTGAATGTAAATATAAACCAGCTTCAAGCGAAGCTAGAAGAACTTATTATTTCTTACCCAAAAGTTTCTGGTCAGCAACCTTATTTAGGTAATAATTCTGCTGCAGTATTGCAAAAAGCAGAAGGTATGCTTAAAGAAATGGGCGATGAATACATTGCAGTCGAGCATATTTTGCTCGGCCTATTTTTAGGGAAGGATAAAGTGAGTTCCATTTTAAAAGATGCGGGTTACGATAAAAAATCATTAGTAGCAGCTATAAATGAGCTCAGAGGTGGAGATAATGTAACCGATGCCAATGCCGAAGGTAAATATCGTTCGTTAGAGCGTTATTCAATTAACTTGAACGAATTGGCGAAGGCTGGCAAGATCGATCCTGTAATTGGTAGAGATGAGGAAATTAGAAGGGTTCTTCAAATTCTTTCTCGTAGAACTAAAAACAATCCTATGCTGGTAGGTGAGCCAGGGGTTGGTAAAACAGCCATTATCGAAGGTATGGCACAGCGAATTGTAGATGGCGATGTACCTGAAAACCTCAAATCGAAAATATTGATTTCCTTAGATATGGGTTTATTGGTAGCCGGGGCAAAGTATAAAGGTGAATTTGAAGAGCGCCTCAAAGCTGTAATTAAAGAAGTAACAGACTCCAACGGAGAAATTGTGTTGTTCATCGATGAAATCCACACCTTAATTGGTGCCGGAGGAGGCGAAGGTGCAATGGATGCTGCCAACCTATTAAAACCTGCATTGGCAAGGGGCGAGTTGCATGCGATAGGAGCAACCACCTTAAAGGAATATCAAAAATATATCGAAAAAGACAAGGCGCTTGAGCGTAGATTTCAAACGGTGCTAGTAGATGAACCTCAAATGGAAGATGCTATTTCCATTTTAAGAGGAATTAAAGATAAATACGAATTGCACCACGGGGTTCGAATTAAAGATGATGCTGTAATTGCTGCTGTGGAGCTTTCTAGCAGGTATATATCAGATCGCTATTTACCAGATAAAGCCATTGATTTAATGGATGAGGCTGCTGCTAAATTGCGTATCGAAATTGATTCTGTTCCTGAAGAATTGGATGAATTGCAGCGTAAAATAATGCAATTAGAAATCGAACGTGAAGCTATTCGTAGAGAAAAAGATAAAGCAAAAGAAAAAAATCTAAACAAAGTAATAGCAGAGCTTACGGATGAAAAAAATGCGTTAAAAGCGAAATGGGAGAATGAAAAAGAAGCAATTCATGGCATTCAGCAAACCAAAGAAGAGATTGATACTTTAAAGCAAGAAGCAGAACAGGCTGAGCGTGCTGGTGACTTGGCTAAGGTAGCTGAGCTTAGATATGGAAAAATTCAAGAGGCCGAAAGCAAGCTAAATGAATTGAAACAAAAAGCTGACGAGGTTCAAAAAGACGAAAATTCTTTATTGAAAGAGGAAGTAGATAGTAGCGATATTGCTGAGGTTGTAGCCAAATGGACAGGTATTCCTGTAACAAAAATGCTTCAATCGGATAGAGAGAAGCTTCTTCACTTAGAAGAAGAATTGGGCAAACGTGTTGCGGGTCAGGAAGAAGCCATTGTTGCTTTATCGGATGCAGTACGCAGAAGTAGGGCAGGCTTGCAAGACCCCAATAGGCCAATTGGTTCGTTCATATTTTTAGGTACAACGGGCGTTGGTAAAACGGAGCTTTCCAAAGCATTGGCGGAATACCTTTTTAACGATGAGCATAATATGGTACGCATAGATATGAGTGAGTATCAAGAAAAACATGCGGTAAGTAGACTAATTGGGGCACCTCCAGGATATGTAGGTTATGATGAAGGAGGGCAACTCACCGAAGCGGTTCGAAGAAAGCCATATTCGGTAGTGTTATTAGATGAAATTGAGAAAGCACACCCAGATGCCTTTAATGTGCTACTTCAAGTGTTGGATGAAGGTAGGTTAACCGATAATAAGGGTCGTGTGGCTAATTTTAAAAACACGATTATAATTATGACCACCAATATTGGAGCACATGTAATTCAAGAGCGTTTTGAAGACCTGGAGAATAAAGATGTAGAACAGGTTATTGAATCGACTCGTTTAGAAGTTTTTGATTTACTTAAAAAATCGGTTCGCCCAGAGTTTTTAAACCGTGTGGATGAAACCATTATGTTTAGACCTTTGACTAGAGCAGATATTCGCAAAATTGTTGATATCCAGTTTGGG
>CAZDQR010000424.1:0-2395 GCA_964507315.1 uncultured Roseivirgaceae bacterium | reverse complement strand
GCTGAGAATATTGAACACTCTAAATTAGTATGTGCCTAAATGACTATCTCTACAATTGTTTTTGAGCAGTAAAGCCTAGCCCAGGGTCAAAGCTTGCACTGTACATTTCAAAACCTTCTGCTTCTGTGTTTTTTTTGGCCAAGGATGAGACAAAATGTCTTTTCGAACCCAAGTAAGTTTCTTTCCTGTTTTCCGCCCACCTAGTTATGTTAGTGCTATTAGCTTCACTCAACTCATCAAAATAAACATCTCCTTGATAATGTAACCTCCCTAACTTAAGAGAAAACAGGTTTAAGTGGAAAGTTAATCGATACCCTAGCACATTATTAATTATTTCTATAGGCTTATTGGAACTTGCCAACAGCTCCCCATTAGGGCCTTTACTAAGGTCTATTACCCATGGATTTGTAATTACACAAAACTCAGCATTTTTGGTGCTTCCTAAGAAGGCAACTTTAAATTTTTTATAAAGCCTCTTCCATTTTTTATCCTCTGTTGATTTTACGGATACCTCCTGTAATTGATTTGCCAAAGGAGTTAAGTTGATCGTAAAATTATTAGATGAAGGTGTAAACGCCACTTTCTCATCTTCATACCCCACATAGGTAATTAGTAGTTCGCCATAGGCATTAGGTGGCAATATTGAAAACGAACCATCATTTGCCGAAACGGTGCCTTTTAAAGAGTTTATTATATAAATATGAGCACCAATTAGTGTTGTATTGGTTTGTTCATCTAATACCACTCCGTTTACTTGGCAGAAAGAGGACATCGAATATCCAATAAAACATATAATGAGTAACGCTTTGTACATAATCAACAAACACAATTGTGTTTAAAATGGTTCTTAGCCAAACAATTCACCAAACACGTGCTTGAGCATGCCAAAGGGCTTAATGTTGATTTTATACTTGCTAGCATCCACACCTTTATTATACTTACTAATGAATATGGTTGTAAAACCAAGTTTTTCAGCTTCAGAAATACGATTTTCAATTCTATTTACTGCCCTTAATTCACCCCCTAATCCTACTTCGGATGCAAAGCAAAATTTCTCGTTAATGGATAAATCGTGAAGAGAAGATAGAACTGCCACGCAAATAGCTAAATCAATGGCCGGGTCATCCACTTTAATACCACCAGCCATATTTAAAAACACATCTTGCGTGCCCATTTTTAAGCCTGTTCGCTTTTCCAAAACTGCCAATAGCATATTTAACCTTTTGCTATCAAAACCTGTAGAACTACGTTGTGGCGTACCATAAGCAGCAGTGCTTACCAAAGCTTGAATCTCAATTAACAAAGTTCTGTTGCCTTCCATAGTAGCGCCAATAGTAACACCACTTACGCCAACATCGCGTTGCGAAATTAATATTTCAGAAGGGTTGGCTACTTCTCTCAAGCCCTCTGCTCGCATTTCGTAAATACCAAGTTCAGAGGTTGAGCCAAACCTATTCTTAGTAGTTCGTAAAATACGATATACCATATTTCGGTCACCCTCAAATTGAAGTACCGTATCTACCATGTGTTCTAGCACTTTAGGGCCAGCTAAACTGCCATCTTTTGTAATATGGCCCACTAAAAACACAGGCGTGTTTGTGGTTTTTGCGTACTGCATCAATTCTCCTGCACATTGCCTGACTTGTGCTACGCTACCTGGTACAGATTCAATTTTTGTTGAAGCCAACGTTTGAATAGAATCTACTATTAACACATCTGATTTTACATTCTTTACCTGAGTAAATATTTTTTCAATCGAGGTTTCGCTAAGGATAAAGGTGGTTTCACTTGCTTTATGAGCAATACGATCGGCCCTTAATTTAATTTGCTGTTCGCTTTCCTCACCAGAAACATACAACACTTTTTGAGGCAGATTTAAAGCCAATTGTAACATAAGTGTTGATTTGCCAATACCGGGCTCGCCCCCAATAAGCACTACCGATCCATTTACAATTCCACCACCAAGCACCCTATTTAATTCACCATCAAAACAATTAAGCCTAATTTCGCTTTCATGTACAATGGCATTTAATGGTTTTGGCACATTCGACTTGCCTCCACTTTCGTCCCACACTGCTTTTACAGTTGGCGACTTAGAAACCACCTCTTCTACAAAGGAATTCCATTTGTTACATGAGGGGCATTTACCAATCCATTTTGCAGATTCGTGCCCACATTCTTGACAGAAAAAAGAAGATCTAACTTTGGCCAATTGTTTATTTTTATTTCAAAGATAAACTTTATCTCGTTAGCGAAAAATCACGATAAATTAAGTGTAATTTTGTAATAGTTAAAGTTTACTTTTATTTTTTTTAACGCTTGTAGATATAATTATAACTCCCTGTAATACAGAAATATAGTTTTATCTATTTCAATTATAAATTCTTTCATTACA
>CAZDQR010000423.1:0-2400 GCA_964507315.1 uncultured Roseivirgaceae bacterium | reverse complement strand
AATTTCTTTAATCCGCTTATGCACCATTTGGCGAACATCTTCTTTATAAGTTCTAAGAGTTAATTTAAGGGTTACTTTATCTGGAATAATGTTGTGCTTGATGCCTCCTTCAATGGCTCCAACAGTAACTACTGCAGCTTCTGTTGGCTTTAAATTTCGGCTCACAATTGTCTGTAATTCCATCACAATCATACTGGCTGTAACAACAGGGTCAATCGACATATGTGGTGAAGCTCCGTGAGCTCCAACGCCTTTTACAATTATATCTACACTTTCGGTATTGGCCATAGTGTATCCTTTACCAAAACCTACCTTACCCGATTCTATGGTTGGGCTGCAATGCAATCCAAACCCATAATCTGGTGTACCAAATTTTTCGTAGAGTCCGGCTTTTAGCATTAAAAGAGCTCCTGCTCCAATTTCTTCAGCTGGCTGGCCAATAAGCATTAAGGTGCCTTTCCAATTGTCTTTCATCTTAACCATTGCCCTAGCGGTTCCTAACCAAGAGGTCATATGCATATCGTGGCCACAAGAGTGCATAGTGCCAATCTCTTGCCCGTTGTATTCGGTGGTTTGCTTGCTTTGGTATGCTAGTTCTGTTTTTTCGTACATAGGTAAGGCATCCATATCAGTTCTGTAAAGAATAGTTGGCCCTTTGCCATTTTTATAGATGCCTACAATGCCATACCCTCCAAAGTTTTGAGTTACTTCAAAACCAATCTTTTCTAATTCCTTTGTTAGTTCTGCGGCTGTTTCTTTTTCCTGTAAAGATATTTCAGGGTTTTGATGCCTAACCTTATAAAATTCTAGTAAGTAGGCCATATCATCTGCTATGATGGTCTCAACTACAGGTGGGTTTGTAGCACTAATTAATAATAAACTAAGGCTTAGGAAGAGAGAAAGTGTAGCTGTACGCATAAGTGTAGTTATTTGAAAAATGCAATTTAAGAAAAAATGCCTTTAAATTGATATGCTTTCAGCCAGTTTGTTTTTAAGTAGCTTAAATACTTGTTTTTTCGATGATTTTAATTGGTAAAAGCCGCATAGAAGTACATTAATTCCAGTGATGCAGGTTAAACAGAAGGTAACTATCTGATAGGTTTATAACTCATTATTTACTAATCGGATTTGTGTAAATATTCTTTCTTCAAAGACCTTGAGTATATTAATAATTTGTACCTTACCATGATTTATCGTGTAAGGAGAATTCCTAATTTCCTTTTTTGAGTTCTTTATTAATTTATATGAAATGGCATTAATAAAAAGAAAAGTATTGGTTGTTGATGATTCAATGTTTAGTCGAATGTTTATAATTAATAAACTGAAACCGTTATCCAATATTGAGATTATTCAAGCAGAAGACGGTGATTTGGCGTTAAAAAAAATTGCAAAAGAAGTGCCAGATTGTATGATATTAGATAACCTTATGCCAAATAAAACGGGCATTCAAGTGCTGGAAGAATTAAATAATAATGGAGTAGAAGTTCCGACCATATTGGTTACAGCTGATATCCAGAAGACAGTTAGAGACCGCTGCATGGAGCTGGGAGCGCTTGCTTTTATAAACAAGCCTGTTGATGGGGATGAGCTCATGTCGTATGTAAATAAAGCTTTATTGCAATGAATAAATAATGTATGGACAAAATTAAATACCTATCAACTCAACAACTCGATGTACTTACAGAACTAATAAATATTGGTGTTGGTAAGAGTACAACATCATTAAATACGCTCATAGATCAACATATTAATTTGAATGTTCCATCAGTGGAACTAATGCATTATCAAGATTTTCAGGACTACTTAAAAAAGTTTAAAGATGAAAACTATGCATCTGTTACATTGCCTTTTAAAGGAGAGCTGATTGGCAATATTAAATTTTTATTGTCTTCTTCATCTGCTGCTAATCTTGCTAATTCATTTATGGGTGAAGATTCTAATGATGAGGACCTGGATTCAATCAGATCCGGTGTTTTGAATGAGGTCGGAAACATTGTTACTAATGCAGTGATGGGCTCAGTTAGTAATATGCTAGGGGTTGAAATTAGCTATATCGTTCCTTATTTTGAAGAGGGAACCATGTCAAAAGTGATTCAGAAAAGTCTGGATAAAGAAGATGGTGTGATATTATTTGCACAGGCTGATTTTACAATTGATAAACTAGAAGTAAGTGGGAGTTTTGCGATATTTTTTGAAATGAACACATTTAAAAATTTGATTGAAAAAGTTGATAAAATGATGTAATAGATTCAATTTTATAATATAAGTATGCAGCAAACTTCAAATTTTAACACTCATTTTGTATTATCAATTCATAGTTTATATGAACGAGAGTAGTGCAAAAACAGGTTTTGAGTTGTTAAACCATCTTCCTTTCGGAAGTTGCGTTCTTGATAAAAA
>CAZDQR010000422.1:0-2428 GCA_964507315.1 uncultured Roseivirgaceae bacterium | reverse complement strand
CGATGCAAATGGAAGATAAATATGGTGCACATAATTATCACCCATTACCCGTAGTATTATCAAAAGGCAAAGGAGTTTATGTATGGGATACCGAAGGAAAACAATATTTCGATTTTCTATCAGCCTATTCTGCAGTTAATCAAGGCCATTGCCATCCTAAAATTGTTACTGCTTTGCAACAACAGGCAGAAACGCTCACTTTAACATCTAGGGCTTTTTATAATGATACTTTAGGTGAGTATGAAAAATATATGTGCGAGTATTTTGGGTTTGATAAAGTTCTACCAATGAATACTGGAGCTGAAGCTGTTGAAACTGCCATTAAGCTAAGTAGAAAGTGGGCATATGAAAAGAAAGGAATCACCGAAAATGAAGCCAAGATAATTGTGTGTGAAAATAATTTTCACGGGAGAACAACCACTATTATTTCTTTCTCTAATGATGAAGATGCTCGTAAGAACTTTGGACCTTATACCGGAGGCTTTGTAAAAATACCTTATAATGATATTGATGCCTTAAATGAAGCATTGAAAGATAATAATGTTGCTGCCTTTTTGGTTGAGCCTATCCAAGGAGAAGCTGGTGTGTTTGTGCCAGATGAAGGTTTTTTAACAGCTGCATCCGAAGCTTGTAAAAAAGCAAACGTGCTATTTGTTGCGGATGAAGTTCAAACAGGAATTGCCAGAACAGGCCAGTTACTTGCCTGCGACCACGAAAACGTAAAACCTGATATGCTTATTTTAGGCAAAGCAATCTCTGGTGGAGTTTACCCAGTTTCAGCTGTTCTTGCCAATAACGATATAATGGAAGTAATTAAACCAGGTCAACATGGGTCTACATTTGGGGGCAACCCATTAGCAGCGAAAGTGGCAGTAGCAGCTTTGGAGGTTATTAAAGAGGAGAAATTAGCAGAAAATGCTCAAAAGCTTGGCGTTATTTTTAGAGATAGAATGAACAAATTCATTGCTAAAAACGAATTAGTAACAACAGTTAGAGGTAAAGGATTATTAAATGCTATTATTATTAATGATTCGCCAGATAGCTCTACAGCTTGGAATATTTGTGTGCAGCTGAAAGAAAATGGATTGCTAGCCAAGCCAACGCACGGCAATATTATCCGTTTTGCACCTCCTTTGGTTATGACCGAGGCTCAATTACACGAATGTTGCGATATTATTGAAAAAACGATAGAAGAATATAAGTAGTTCTTTACTTAGTCAGCGGGTGAGTTGTTTACTAATATTGATGGAATCTAATAGTCTCATCTCAACTTGCTAGAACTCACCCGCTGACTATAATACTCTCCCTTTTCAAAACCTTATACACCCCAATGGTTAACACAGGAATTACAAAGGCGAACATATAACCCCAAGTTAAAGCTCCATACCCTTTGGCGATTAAATCTATAATGCCAATGGCATCTGCAATAAAAATAGCAATGGCCAAAATGATAACTGCTATCACCGCCCTCAGAGATCTTGGCATTTCTTTGTTCTTCTCCTTATATACTCCTGCTACACGCTCGTTAAACCCATGAATTAACCCCACTCCTGTTTCTATAAATGTGCCAAAAAGTATCACTTGAAATACAAACATAAAAGCAGGAAGGCCTAAAGTGCCAAGCAAATAATTAACAGGAATACTCTCAGAAAGCACTGCAGGATAACTACTAAGCATGGCCACATAAATAAATAAACCAGGAATCATAGTGAGTGCACCTGCAACCACGCCAGAGGTTAATGCTTCTTTTCTAGTATTAAAATGACGTACTACATAAATCATTGCAGGCATAATGCCGATGTTATATGCAGAGTATTTTATCCCTCCTAATAACCAAGAAGAACCAGCATCAAAAATCGTAATGTTAGTTTTTATCTCTGCTCCAAACACCCAAATACAAGCAACGATAAGAAAGAAGAAAGCCGCATATAAACCTATCGACCATAGAGATAGCACTTTTTCAATCAAGCCAGTTCCGAAGAAAGCCAAGAGCCCAACCATTAGCATCATTACTAATATGCCAACCATTTCGGGCACATCAAACATGGCATTAGCCAGCTTGCCAGAAGCAGACCCCAATACTGAAATTACTAGAATAAGACCGGTTCCATATACCACTTCGTACACAATCCAACCTTTACCAAGAATAGATTTTATGAATTTTCGGTAATCATAGGCTTTTCCAATTCTAGCTAATTCAAAGCTAACAGCCATTATCAAGCTCCAAATAAGCGTGGAAACTAACATCCCCATTAAGCCTCCAAGAGGGCTTTCCACCATAAAGAACTCTACTAACTCGCGCCCCGTACCATAGCCGCCACCAACTACAATAGATTGAAAAATAAAGCCGGGCATAAGGTATGTCCGGAAAAATTTAGACTTAAACATAAAACCAGTTTTATCGAAGATACTGATTTTAATTAAACTG
>CAZDQR010000421.1:0-2432 GCA_964507315.1 uncultured Roseivirgaceae bacterium | reverse complement strand
GATCCTTATACGTTAGAGTTCTTGAACTTTCTGTAGGGTCGTTAGCTTCCCAAATAATCGCTGGGCGGTTTCCATGTGTATAAATATGTCGGTCAAGAATGTTTTCGGTAATGTTCAATTTCCCATTTACGAACCAATTGATTTTTGGCTCTTCAAAATTCCAATCTACTACTTGATCCCACTGTTTTTTCCAATGAAATGTTTCAGCAACTCGGCTCCAAAATGCTTCTGGTTCTAATACGCTTTTTTGGTATTCGTGGAGGTAGCCCGATAGGGTTTGAATTTTTATACTCATAACTATATAGATTGAATCAGGGATTAATAATATGAATCAGTAAATTAAATCATAAATACTGATTGATAATAATAATTAGAAGAGAATTCGACAAAAAGTACAACTTTGAAGTTTAATGGCTTCAAATAGTCTACTAAATTTTATTGCCTAAAGCGGGTTAAGCTATGGTAGATAAAACTTCCTTTTTATAATACCCCGGACTCATATGCTCGAACCTTTTAAACTGTTTGCTAAAATAACTTGGGCTACTAAATCCAGTTTTATAAGCAACTTCTGCTACTTGATAATTTGTTGTTTTGAACAGCTCTTTTGCAAATTTTATTCGTTCTATTAATAAATAATCAATGGGTGACATTCCCAATGTGTTTTTAAATACTTTAAAAAAATAGGATTTACTCAAGCTCGTTTTGGCAACTAGTTTATCTATAGATATTTTTTCTGTTAAATGCTCCTTCATATAATTTAGGGCAAAAGCAATCCTGTTATCTTCATTAATAGGGTTATTCTCCTCTCCTAAAAGAGTTGCCCTAGCTTTGGTTTGCAAAAGGCGAATTATTAGTTCCTTAAGTGCAAAATCTATAAAAACGTCTTTAGATTTATTCCCTTCTGTAAAAAGATAGATCAATCGGCCAACAAGCTGATGGATTCCGTTGGAGTTGTCTAAATGAAACGATTTCTCATCTATTGACCAACTTGCATTTTCGTCATATCCAATTCTTGTTTTTTCATTAAAGGAACAAGCCACCTCCTTAATTTTTGCAGGATCAATAGCTAAAGCTAAGCACTGAGTCGGGTTCTCTGCAGTGGCCTCTGGAAAATCGATAATCATTTTCTTATTACTTGGTAGTACAACTGACTCTCCAGGTAAAAAATCAAAGGAGGGCATACCATCAAGGTGCATAACCTTTTTACCTGTAAGCATACTAGCTAATATTGGCGAATCAAATGTAAGGCTTACACTGTTTGCAATCGTATGAGTCTCAAATACATTTAACTCTGAAGAGTTGGCATTATAAACCGTATGGTTTTCCACTAATGTGGTAAGTTTTCTTTGGCTTTTATGCTTAACGAGCAAATTTTCCATTGGTTAAAGATAAAGAGTAAGTAGATTATACTACAACGAAATTGGAAGATAGTTATAGCATAATCTACTAATAATTCATAATTTGGAAGTTGAAATAATTTAAACTTAACAATATAAATATGAGTTACAGCAAGCCCAAATTCAAAGAGAAGTATGGCAATTTTATCAATGGTAAATTTGTTGATCCTGTTGATGGAGAGTATTTTGACAACCCGTCTCCTATTGATAATAGTTTAATTGCTAAATATCCTCGTTCTAAAAAAGAAGATGTTAATAATGCAGTAGCAGCTGCTAATGCTGCTAAAGAAGCGTGGGGAAATACTTCTGCTGCTAGTAGAGCAGCATTGCTTAATAAAGTAGCAGATATAATTGAAGAAAATTTAGAAGAATTTGCCTTAGTTGAAACATGTGATAATGGAAAGGCTATTAGAGAAACCTTAAATGCGGATGTGCCCTTAGCTGTGGACCACTGGCGTTATTTTGCTGCTGTAATAAGAGCTGAAGAGGGTTCTGCGACAGAGCTTGATGAAAATACGCTTTCAATAAATATAAAGGAGCCATTAGGTGTAATTGGCCAAATCATTCCTTGGAATTTTCCACTTTTAATGCTGTCGTGGAAATTGCCTCCAGCATTGGCTGCAGGAAATTGTGTGGTGCTTAAACCAGCCGAACAAACTCCTTCTACAGCTACCTTATTAATGGAAAAAATAGCAGATGTATTCCCTCCAGGAGTATTAAACGTAATTCACGGTTTTGGGCCAGAGGCAGGTAAACCTTTAGCATCTAATCCAGGAATTGACAAAGTAGCCTTTACGGGTGAAACTACCACAGGGCAATTGATTATGCAATATGCCTCTAAAAACCTAAATCCTGTTACAATGGAATTGGGTGGTAAATCTCCAAATATTTTCTTTAATAGTGTAATGGATGAGGACGATGCCTTCTTAGATAAGGCCATTGAAGGAGCCGTTCTTTTTGCTTTTAATCAAGGAGAAGTGTGTACTTGTCCATCAAGAATTTTGGTGCAAGAAGACATCTACGATAAATTTATGG
>CAZDQR010000420.1:0-2457 GCA_964507315.1 uncultured Roseivirgaceae bacterium | reverse complement strand
TATATATTCTCTTTAAGAACCAATACAGGAGTTGTTTCTCAAAGGGTATTAATCTCTAAATAGTACATTATAACATTTCATAATAAAGCCTAAGGAAGAAATTTCTTAGGCTTTTATCTTTTGGTATCATGCTACCCTCTTTCTTTTCTTACCTTAATTCTGTTCCTTTGTATCTCTTATCAAGAAAGACGGAGGGATGGGCCCTATGATGTCTTAGCAACCTTGGCAAACTTGGTGCTAATTCCCATTTTCGTAAATAGCGAAATAAAGATGAGTCAAGCTATACGCTTACACTTCTCATTCTTTCTTTTTAAGTATAATTTATTATTACGTCAGTGCGAACGTAGTGAAGCAATCTATATTGCTTCGTTCCTCGTAATGACGATAAAGAAGGAGAAATGGATATCAGAGATATTTTAAAAGAAAGGATACTTGTACTAGATGGTGCAATGGGTACTATGATTCAACGGTTTAAATTAACCGAGGAGGATTTTAGAGGAGAGCGATTTAAGGATCATAAAAAGCCTTTGCAAGGCAATAATGATTTATTAGCTTTAACTAGGCCAGATGTGTTGAGGTCGATTCACGCTGAGTATTTTGAGGCAGGGGCTGATATTGCAGAAACCAACACGTTTAGTGGAACAAGCATTGCCCAAGCAGATTACGATTTGCAAGAAGCAGTATATGATATTAATTACTTGTCGGCCAAGCTCGCAAAAGAAGTAGCTGATGAGTTTACAGCTAAAGAACCACACAAGCCTCGCTTTGTGGCTGGCTCTATGGGCCCCACTAACAGAACGGCTTCTTTATCGCCTGATGTAAACCGTCCTGGGTTTAGAGCAATTACATTCGATGAACTAAAAGAAGCTTATAAAGAACAAGCCAAAGGCTTAATTGATGGTGGAGCTGATTTATTATTAGTAGAAACTGTTTTTGATACACTTAATGCCAAGGCCGCTTTATTCGGAATTCAAGAAGTATTTGATGAACTAGGAAAAGAGATTCCAATTATGGTTTCTGGAACCATAACTGATGCCAGTGGAAGAACCCTTTCTGGTCAAACTACAGAAGCATTTTTAACTTCAGTTTCGCATATGCCATTGTTAAGTATCGGACTTAATTGTGCCCTTGGCGCCAAAGAAATGAGGCAGTACTTGCAAATATTGGATAAGAAGGCTCCTTTTATGGTGAGTGCCCATCCAAATGCTGGTTTGCCAAACGAATTTGGTGAGTACGATGAAACCCCAGAATTAATGGGTGCTCAAATTGAAGATTTTTTGAATGATGGAATTCTAAATATTGTAGGAGGATGTTGTGGCACCACTCCTGATCATATTCGAGTAATTGCTGATTTGGCTGCCAAGCATAGCCCAAGAACGAATGAACAATTAACAATGAACAATTTTTAATTATGGCATTCAATAAAAATACACCTCTTGTTTTAAGTGGTCTCGAACCCCTCGTAATTACTCCTGAATCTAATTTTGTAAATGTTGGTGAGCGAACTAATGTAACAGGCTCTAAGAAATTTTTGCGATTAATTAAAGAGGAAAATTTTGAAGAAGCTCTTTCCGTTGCGCGTGAGCAAGTGGAAAATGGTGCTCAAATCATTGATGTAAATATGGATGAAGGCCTCATTGATGGCAAAGAAGCCATGGTGCTTTTCCTTAATTTAATAGCTTCTGAGCCTGATATTTCTAGAGTGCCCATTATGATTGATTCTTCCAAGTGGGAAATCATTGAAGCAGGGTTGAAATGTGTACAAGGGAAAGGAGTTGTTAACTCCATCAGCTTAAAGTCTGGAGAAGAAGAATTTATTTACCAAGCTACACTAATAAAACGGTACGGAGCTGCAGTAATTGTAATGGCCTTTGATGAAAATGGCCAAGCTGATAATTACGATCGTAGAATTGAAATTTGTGAACGTGCTTATCGAATTCTAGTAGATCAAGTAAAATTCGCTCCCCAAGACATCATATTTGATCCTAATATTTTTCCTGTGGCTACAGGAATGGAGGAGCATCAGAATAATGCGGTTGACTTTTTTAATGCTACCAAATGGATAAAAGAGAATTTGCCAGGAGCTAAGATAAGTGGAGGTGTAAGTAATGTATCTTTTTCTTTTAGAGGGAATAATGCTGTTCGAGAAGCGATGCACTCTGCTTTTTTATACCACGCCATAAAAAATGGAATGGATATGGGTATTGTAAATCCTGCAATGTTGGAGGTCTATGATGAAATCCCTAAAGACTTATTAGAGCATGTAGAAGATGTGCTTTTAAACCGAAGAGATGATGCTACTGAGCGGCTATTGGATTTTGCTCAAACCGTAACAGGTACTGCAAAGCAAAGGGTGGTAGATGATTCTTGGCGAGAAGAAAAGGTGGAAGATAGGTTAAGTCATGCCCTCGTAAAAGGAATTACTGAGCATATAGATGACGATACAGAAGAAGCCCG
>CAZDQR010000419.1:0-2469 GCA_964507315.1 uncultured Roseivirgaceae bacterium | reverse complement strand
ACAAAGAGCTAATTTGCTTTCAACCAAAGCAAGCTTGGCCCGAACTGAAGCCACGTTTGAACGAGCTAGATTAGAGTTTGAACGTAATAAAAAACTATATGATCAAAAAGTGATATCAACTTCTGAGTGGGAACTTTCAAAGCAAAATTTTAAAATTGCCCAAACTGATCTTGAATCTGCAAAGGCTTCTGTGCAAGCATCGGAATATGTAGTAAAAAGTAGTAAAGCAGCTTTGGCTGATGCACAAGAAAATTTGCGTAAGACCTCTGTTCTATCACCAATTAGTGGTACAGTTTCTAAACTAGATGTTAAAGAGGGGGAGCGAGTTGTAGGAACTTCTCAATTTGCTGGAACAGAAATGCTCCGTATTGCAGATTTAAATAATATGGAGGTTAGGGTTGATGTAAATGAAAATGACATCATTAGAATAAGCATTGGCGACACCACCATAATTGATGTTGATGCCTATACGCATTTGGGAAAAAAGTTTAAAGGCATTGTAACACAAATTGCAAATACCGCTAAGAATAAAGCTTCTGCAGATGCAGTAACAGAGTTTGAAGTAAAAATTAAGGTGTTACCGACTTCGTATGCTGATTTAAAAGCAGAAGGCAATAATCACCCGTTTAAACCTGGAATGACTGCTAGTGTTGATATCATTACCAAGACGAAGGCAAACATTAGAACAGTACCGTTAGCTGCAGTAACTGTACGTACAGAAAGTGAACTAAAGGAGGCAGATGATGAAGAGACAGATGAGGAGGATTCAAAGGAAAAGCGTAGTTCTAGGAAGGATAAAAAGAAGAATAAAGAAGATGAAAAAATCGAATTGATTTTTGTGAATGATAATGGCGTTGCCAAAGTAATAAAAGTAGAAACGGGAATAAGCGATTACGAAAACATAGAAATTATAACTGAACTTAGCGATTCAGCACAAGTGATTATTGGGCCTTTTATTGCTGTTTCAAAACGTCTTAAAAGTGGTGATAATGTAAAGATTGAGGAAAAAAAGAAATCGAAAAAGAGTAATTAATAACATTATCCAACAAAACAAAAAGAGCCATTCATAGAATGGCTCTTTTTGTTTCTTTCAAGTAAGTTTCGCAATACCAAAGTAGATTTGTAGTTTTATGGCAAGGTACTTGTATAACTTTATCTAAGAATGAAACAACTTAACCTTCTTTTAGTATTATTTTCTCTTTTATGGGTTAATTCAATGGCACAAAACCGATTGGTCATAGATCCACTAGCCCATAATGGAATTGTAAATGAATTAGCCTTTACCTCTAATGGTAAATTCCTTATATCAGTATCAGATGATAAAACGATTCGAATTTGGAATGTGCAACAAGGGGAGTTGGATAGAACAATTAGAACATTTTCTGGAGAGGGGCCTAATGGTGCTATCTATGCAATGGCGCTTTCTCCTGACGATCGATTTTTAGCAATAGGAGGTTATTTTGAAGACAATGAAATTAGGGTTATTGATCTTGAAAAGGAGACTGAAATAGTTTTATTAAAAGGACATAAAAATGTAATAACAAGTTTGGCCTTTTCAACTGATGGGTTGAAATTGGCAAGTGCGGATGCCACAGGAAGTATTAAGGTTTGGGCAGTTGGTTTTTCTAACGGAAAAATTTTAGCTGTGCTAAACAAAGAATTAAATAGGCATGCCAAGCAGGTGTATGATCTTTCTTTTTCGCCAAGTGGTAAGCAGTTGGTTTCGGCTTCTAATGATGGGTCACTTAAATTATGGAATCTAGAAACTAATAATGACCCAACTAATATGCTAATGCATATGGATAAGGTTAGGTCCTGCTCTTTTACCGCTGATGGTAAATGGATTATTTCTGGTGGAAATAAAGGCAAAATTATTTTATGGGATAATCGAGGTGCCTTTAGTAAATACCTTGGGTCTATTAATGAACCTGTTCGAGACCTGAAAATAAAAGCAAATAACCTTATTGTATCAGGATCGAAAGGACATCGGTTCTCTTTAAGTTCTGGTGTTGCAAGTGGAGAGATTCTAGTCCCATTTTCAAAAATATCGGCTTCAGCCATTTCAAATAATAATCTAGTGGCGTTTGCAGGAGGGCCACAAGGAAGTATTGTTGTTTATAATTTAGAAACGGATGTGCCAATTCAAATATTACGCAATAGAGCCTTACCAATAAAGGAAATTGCTATTTCTACCAATGGAGTAATCGCATTTGGGACAAAAAAGAATAAGTTTAAAAATGGATTAGACTTGAATTCTTTAACTTATGTATGGGAAATTGAGGAACCTCAAAAATTAGCAACCGAAACACACGAAAATGAAGCTTATAAATTAATTCGATTTGATAATTACACCCTAAGCACAGGCTTTAGTGGTAAGGTAATTATGAACCCAAGAATAGATGGCCGATTGCGATCTTTTTCGATTATAGATGAGGAATTAATTGCTGTGGGCGGTGATTATTCGTTAAA
>CAZDQR010000418.1:0-2477 GCA_964507315.1 uncultured Roseivirgaceae bacterium | reverse complement strand
ATATAATTATGAAAATAATTTACAGTCCAATGCCTCGTTTGATACCCAATAAAAGTGCCTTGCGACAAGTTGTTTTTCTTTGCCACAGGATCGAAGGAGGCATGTAAATACACATTCGCTCTCCATTTATCATCTAAGGTTGCAAAGTTAAAATCGACCCCTGCAACCCTATTATAGGCAGAAGTGGCATTTGTGGTATCTTCTGAATTATACGAAGTAGCTTGCCTATTTATGAGGATTACCCCAACATTAGACCGTGCCCACAACTGCCGTTGAATAACCGCTGCTGTGTAATTTTGACCTGTAAGGTTATCACCTCCACCTAAATTTTCTGCACCAGGCAAAACTGTTCCTGCTCGGGCTGCTGTTTGCATATTCATTAAGCCAATACGCCAATCTTTATTAATTTTACCACTAAGGCGGGCACCATAAATAATGGGTACACTTACACTATTGCCTGCTGTATCTCTTGCAATGCCAATTCTTCTGCTAAAGAAAGGCCTAGCAGATGGAAATCCAGATTTTGCAAACAAATCGCTATTCTCTAAAAAGAATTGTCGTTTCTCTGGAAAAAATAACTCAAAGCGCTGCAGGTTCACTACTTGTTGATCCACCTCTACTTGCGAAAAATCAGGATTAACTGTTAAATCTAAATTTAATGAGGAGGATATAGCCACTTTTGCATCTACACCAATATTGCCAGTTGGGCTATAGTCACCACCTTCTTCAAAATTTTTAGAAGTACCCCCAACAATGGATGGGATGATAGAGATATTCATTTTGGGCTCTGGTGGAGAGTTTAGCCAATCGAGCTTGCCCGAATAAGCTAAGTTATTTGATCTATATTGCTGAGGCACGGCCGTCCAAGCAGATCGTTGGTTGTTTTTTACATCGTTGCGTAAAAACTGAATGTTCCAATTAGTAGCATTGGGTTTGTACCTAAGTGTTTTAAAAGGAATGGCAATTTCAACAATCCATTTATCATCAAAATTGGTTACTTGCGAGTACCATTTATTGTCCCAATCTGCATTAACATCAGCACCAGCCGAAATTAAACCTTCGCGCTGCGTATTATAAGGTGATACGCTAAAATTAAACCCGTTGGAGCGGTCGTTAAAAGGATCGATGTAGACGCTAAAATTTTCGGTAGCCCGCCAATCCCAATCTCGCTTGAGCGATTCAACTATATATTTACCAGGTGTAGGGTCATATAAAACAGCTCCAATGTATAAAAAATCATCGTCAAAGGTCATCCTAACTTCAGTTTTAGAGATAGGAAAATCATTATCTACAGGATATACCAAATAGAAATTTTTAGCAAGAGCTGCATCCTCCCAAGAAGCTTCGTTTAATACACCATCAATTTCAATTTTATCGCTCGCCTTTGCAATAGATACAGAAGTTTCGATTGGTGGGTTTTGCGCAAAGCCATATATTGAAATGACTAAGAACAGAGGTATCAAAAAGTAGGTTTTCATGTTCTTAAAATATGTGCAAAAATAACAATATCAGTAGTTATAATAGTTCCGCTTATCAAATTTCATACTTTTGCATAACATATTTAATAACACTTAAATGAACCCTTTACAAGCTGTTTCCCCAATTGATGGCCGTTACTCAAAACAAACATCTAATCTCTCTCCTTATTTTTCTGAATTAGGACTTATTAAGTACAGAGTTCAGGTAGAAGTGGAATATTTTATTGCGCTATGCGAATTGCCTTTACCGCAATTAGTTAACTTTAACAGCAGCAATTATGAAGGGTTGAGAAAACTTTACACTGACTTTTCTGAAGCGGATGCACAACGAATTAAGGATACGGAAAAGGTTACAAACCACGATGTAAAAGCAGTTGAGTATTTTATAAAAGAGGAGTTTGACAAACTTGGATTGGCCGAGTTTAAAGAGTTTATCCACTTTGGATTAACCTCACAAGATATTAATAACACCGCCATTCCTTTATCATTAAAAGAAGGAATTTCTGATATAATTACTCCCTTAATTAATAAGGTAGATGCGCTTATCTATAATATGGTAGAGCTTTGGGATGAAATACCAATGTTGGCCAAGACCCACGGGCAACCAGCTTCACCCACATTATTAGGGAAAGAAATGGCCGTTTTTCATGCGCGTATAAACGGACAGCTAGAAGTATTAGAAGAAATACCCTTTGGAGCTAAATTTGGAGGCGCTACTGGTAATATGAATGCCCATCACGTAGCTTACCCCAACGAAGATTGGGATCAGTTTGCAGATGAATTTGTATTTGAAACCCTTGGTTTATCTCGTAGCTACCCAACTACTCAAATTGAGCATTACGACCATTTAGCGGAGCTATTTGACTGCTTTAAACGCATTAACACAATCCTCATTGATTTCTCTAGAGATGTATGGCAATATATTTCGATGGGCTATTTTAAACAAAAAATTAAAGCAGGAGAAATTGGTTCTTCGGCCATGCCACATAAAGTAAACCC
>CAZDQR010000417.1:0-2486 GCA_964507315.1 uncultured Roseivirgaceae bacterium | reverse complement strand
AGTGGCATATCTTCCATTTTTTTTATAAAACTTTTATCAACCTTAAATACCCAGTATAGAAGAATGATAAAAAAGCTAAAAAATATAACCAAAGAGATAATTGGCCCAACGGCTATATTTTCTACTCCTTCAAAATAGTGCTTAAACATCTTATTTATCTACGTTTATATCTGAACCTAAGCGCTGTAAGTAGGCAATTAAAGCAATGATTTCTTTATCATAAGAGGCTTCAATATCACCGGCATTAAGATCTGCCGCAATTTCTTTAGCCTGCTTAATAAGGTCGTCATTTGCCTTAGCTGCATAACCTTCTGGGTATGGAACCCCTAAGGTTTGCATCGCTTCTATTTTAGTAGCTGTATTGCTAATATCAAGCGTGTTTTCATGCAACCATAAATAGCGAGGCATAATCGATCCTGGCGAAGTAATTCTAGGGTCGTACATATGCGTATAATGCCAAGAGTTTGGTTTCGCATTTTTATTGCCCCTACCTTCTCTATGTAAATCTGGCCCTGTTCTACGGCTACCCCATAAGAAAGGATGGTCGTACACAAACTCTCCTGCTTTAGAGTATTCGCCATAGCGCTCCGTTTCGTTTCTAAATGGCCTTACCATTTGTGAGTGACAACTTACGCAACCTTCTCTAATGTAAAGATCTCTGCCTTGCAACTCAAGTGGGGTGTAAGGTTTAACACTGGCTATGGTTGGTATATTTGATTTAATCATATAAGTAGGTATAATTTCAAATGCACCACCTATTAAAATGGCTATTAAAGCCAAAATTGTAAATTGAATAGGCTTTCTTTCTAACGCTGCGTGGAAAGTACCTCCTTTAATTTCTATTTTCTCAAGTGCAGGAGCTTCTGCATCTTCATTAGGAATAAATGTGCCTTGCTTAGCTGTTTTCATTAAGTTAACAACCATTATGAGAACACCTGTAAAGTATAATGAACCACCCAAAGCACGAAGCATATAGAACGGCAAAATTTTAGTTACTGTTTCTAAGAAGTTAGCATATTGTAAGAATCCATCTGGAGTAAACTGTTTCCACATTAAGCTTTGAACTACTCCACCCCAATATAATGGCAATGCATACACAATAATTCCTAACGTACCTATCCAAAAATGAAGATTAGCTAATTTTAAAGAGTGCAATTTAGTGCCCCACATACGTGGTACTAACCAATAAAGCATTCCAAAAATCATAAAGCCATTCCAACCTAAGCCACCAATGTGTACGTGGGCAATAATCCAATCTGTAAAGTGGGTAATTGCATTAAGGCTTTTTAATGAAAGCATTGGCCCTTCAAATGTTGACATACCATAAGCGGTAATTGCAACTACAAAGAATTTTAGAACTGGATCTTCTCTAACTCCGTCCCAAGCCCCACGTAAAGTCATAAGCCCGTTTAGCATACCACCCCAAGAAGGAGCAATTAACATTAAGGAGAAAACTGTACCTACAGTTTGAGCCCAATTAGGTAATGAGGTATATAATAAGTGGTGAGGACCTGCCCAAATGTATAAAAATATAAGTGACCAGAAATGGATAATGGATAGCTTATAGGAGAACACTGGCCTATTAGCTGCTTTAGGTAGGTAATAATACATTATACCTAAAAATGGTGTGGTTAAAAAGAATGCTACTGCATTATGCCCATACCACCATTGCACCAATGCATCTTGAACTCCTGCGTATACCGAGTAACTTTTAAATAAAGAAACCGGCAATTCCATGGAGTTAACAATATGTAATACCGCAACTGTTACAAACGTTGCAATGTAAAACCAGATAGCCACATACATGTGTCGCTCCCTACGTTTTATAATTGTACCAATCATATTGGTACCAAAAACTACCCAAATAAGTGTAATGGCTATATCAATTGGCCATTCTAACTCAGCATATTCTTTAGAGGTAGTATAACCTAAAGGAAGTGTTATAGCAGCAGCAGCAATAATCGCTTGCCATCCCCAAAAATGAATCCAACTTAGGGCATCGCTAAACATTCTTGCTTTTAACAATCGTTGCAACGAGTAATAAATACCTGCAAACATGGCATTACCCACAAAAGCAAAAATAATTGCATTTGTATGTAGAGGCCTTAGCCTACCAAATGTTAAAAACGAAATATTAAAATTTGCTGCAGGGTAAAATATTTGTGTGGCTATTGTTAAACCAACCGTCATCCCAACAATTCCAAAAACTACCGTTGCTATGATAAAATATTTTACAATTTTATTGTCATAGCTAAACTTTTCAATACTCATAGGTTTGTTTTATAAATTTGTGTGTTAAGTCCAAGTGGCAAAAATAAATTTTATAACATTGTCAAAAACTGACATAAGTCATACTTCTTAGAATATTATAAATTTAAAAACTTCTTAATACTGTTTACCGTTTCATTATTCAATGCTTGAAATTATTAATTTTTATAGAGATAATCACTTAGCTACATAATATAATCTTTGTAAATTGCATATCT
>CAZDQR010000416.1:0-2491 GCA_964507315.1 uncultured Roseivirgaceae bacterium | reverse complement strand
AGGTCTTAAAAATTGAGGGGCAACTTCAATTCCATTATCAAGATCTATAATAGAGACGATGCCCGATATGGCTTCACCTGATACGGTATCATTTATAGTACCGGCTAATCTTGTATTTGCATTTGGTTGGGCTTCCATTGGTAGTGGAAACGAATATAGATCTAAGTTGTCCATATTGTTCTCGGCCGACCTAGAATAATACAAGTTCTCAGATTTGCTATCAATGGTGAAATAAAATTCGCTACCAGGGCCATTTACCAAAGGCCCAATATTTTTTGCAGAGGACCAAACCCCATTTTGTTTAAAGGTTTTAAAAATATCAAACTCGCCAAAATTAAGTAAGTGCCCGTTAGAGCTAAAATATAATACATTGTTTTTGTGATGGTAAAATGGGCTTACTTCATTCTGCCGGGTGTTAATTATGGGGCCACTATTTTGAGCTTCCCCCCAACCCTCGCTGGTTCTTATAGAATAATAAATATCAGACAATCCAAATCCCCCAATTCGATCCGAAGCAAAATATAGGGTGTCATCTGTTTGATTTAAGGTAGGGTGAGAATCCCAACTTTTACTATTTATGTTGGTTCCTAAATTTTGAACATTGCCCCATGTATTATCTTCTTGTTTTTCAGCAACATAAATATCGCAGTTACCAAACCCATCAGGTGCTTCACACCTAGAAAAATAAAGTTCTTTGCCATTATGGCTTAATGTGCCAGAGCCTTCGTTTAATTCAGTGTTAATTCCTTCTAATGGTTGAGCTGTTTCCCAAGTTATGCCATCACCTAAACTATAATATAAATTTTCAATTTGCTTTCTATCTAATGGATCTGCAGAAACATCTCGTTTGGTAGTAAATAGCAAAAAGTTATCTTCATTATTTAGAGCAGGGGCATAATCTGCAAAGTCAGAATTAATCCACTTGCCCATATTTAACAGTACACCCCTTGGAGGGCGCAAAGTATCAACCTGCTTTCTGTATTCCACAAGTTCATAATAATAATCTATGGGTACATAATCAATCGCATTTTGTTGATTAAGAGAGTCGTATGTTAACTCAATGGTTTTAATATCAAGATTGCCACGATAGTGGTTTAAGGCTAGCCGATATAAAAAAATAGATTCCTGCTCGTTGCCTAACGACTCGGTGAGTTTGGCTAGCCGCCAAATGAGGTAAGTGTTTTTGTAAAAATTTTCTACACCGAAATTAGAAACGTATTTTTTTAAAACAGGATAAAGGTGCTCCCAATCCTTTTTATTATTATACTGTTTTATTTTTTTAAAATCCTTCTTGCTGTAGTGATAAGCTGTTTGGTTGATGTTAGGAAATTTGAATAATTCGGAACTTCCGTAATCGTAGGAGGCAACAATAGAATCTTTGATTGTAATGTTTTTGCGAGCCCTTCTTTGAGCAAACAAGGAAGAACTAATAAACATTAAAAGCAATAGCCAGTTATATTTACGGGGTAAGTTTAACATTCGCATAAAATTGCATCAATTCTGCCTTGTAAGCAATGTAATACTTCCATAACTTTCATTTTACAAATGGTAGCTAATTATTATTTGTATGATCTAAAACGTGGCATAAGTATTGAAGTGTATGCAGATTGAATTTTTAAAGTGGCTTAATGCATGCATTTATGCCATAATGACATAATATGAGTTATAGAAACAGACCGTTGTTAGATGAATTTGCTCTTTCGGAGTTAAACCAAGATGACAGTGAAGATTTAATACAATTGGTATCAGTTGATAATGAGAAAGAAGAAACAGGTGATTTACCTGAAGAACTATCAATCCTGCCTATAAAAAATACAGTGCTTTTTCCAGGCGTAGTTATTCCAATAACCGTTGGTCGTAAAAAATCTATTCGCTTAGTAAAGAAGGCATATGAGGGAGATCGACTTATTGGAGTTATTGCTCAAAAGAACAGAAAGGATGAAGATCCTGGTGTAGCTGATTTGTATAAAGTTGGTACAGTGGCTAAGATTCTAAAAATGCTGGTGTTGCCTGATGGTAATACTACCATCATAATTCAAGGTAAGAAAAGATATAAAATAAAGGAAGTAACACAGGAATCTCCTTACTTAAAAGCTAAGGTTGATTACCTAATTGATAAGAATGTTGTCAAAGCAAAAAGCAAGCAGGCTATTGCTTTAGTACAGTCTTTAAAAGATGCTGCTTCACGAATCTTACATTTAAACCCTGATATTCCTCAAGAGGCTCAAATGGCACTTGATAATATTAGTAATCCTTCTTTTTTAACACATTTTCTTTCGTCTAATTTAAATGTAGATGTTAAAGACAAGCAAAAACTGCTTGAAATGAATGATGGCAAAAAGAGGGCAGAAGTACTACTTCAATACTTATTAAAAGAAGTAGAGATGCTTGAACTCAAGCAGGAGATTCATAAAAAAGTTAGTACCGACATCGATCAACAGCAGCGCGATTATTATTTGCGCCAGCAGATGAAAGTATTACAAGATGAACT
>CAZDQR010000415.1:0-2509 GCA_964507315.1 uncultured Roseivirgaceae bacterium | reverse complement strand
CAGTAGCCCAAGAGAACCAAGCTTGGCAAGGAAAATTTGAGCCTTTGGGTCAAATGATTACTCCTGCTAATACGTACCGAACGGCCTCTGGTGCACCAGGCAAAGACTACTGGCAACAGCGCGCTGACTATACCATAAAGGCAGAACTAGACGAGCCTAACAACCGTTTATCGGGTACAGAAACCATTACTCATTATAATAATTCCCCCGATGTGCTCGATTATGTGTGGGTACAGCTTGATCAAAATGTAAATAGAAAAGAAAACGAGGATTTTGGAAGTTTAATGGGCGGTGTTCGAGATTCTGTCACTTCCCGAAATATGCAATTCTTGGTTCGACCTATTGATTTCCCAGCAGGTTACACCATTAATTATGTAAAGGATAAGAATGGCAACACATTGCAATCGTTTGTAAATAATACGATGATGCGAGTAAACCTTAATACTCCTTTGGCATCAAACGCATCTACTCAAATAAATATTTCTTGGTCTTATGATATTACTGACCGTGCAATGTTTTTGCTTTCTCGTGAAGGATATGAGCATTACCCCAAAGACAATAATAATGTGTATCTCATTGCTCATTGGTTTCCACGTATGGCAGTGTATAACGATACCGAAGGTTGGCAAAACAAACAGTTCCAAAAGCTTGGAGAATTCGCGTTAGAATTTGGAGATTTTGAGGTTGAAATTACAGTTCCTGCTGATCATATCATTGCTTCTACAGGAGATTTACAGAACAAAGAAAAAGTACTTACCAAAGAGCAAATTAGCAGGTTAGAGCAAGCAAAAAACTCTTTTGATAAACCTGTTCAAATCATTATTAAAAAAGAAGCCGTTGCTAATGAAAAAACAAAGTCTACAAAAACAAAAACCTGGAAGTTTAAAGCGACCAATGTGCGTGATTTTGCCTTTGCAACTTCCCGTAAATTTTTATGGGATGCGCAAGCCGTAAAACTCCCCACAAATACAGTTATGGCTATGTCGTTTTACCCCAAAGAAGGCTTGCCTGTATGGTCAGATGAATCTACCAAAGCAGTAGTAAATGCCTTGGAAGTATATTCAAAAGCCACATTTGATTATCCTTACCCAGTAGCCATTTCTGTTAATACTTCAAATATTGGCATGGAATTTCCAATGATTAGCTTTAATGGAGGACGAGCCATAAATGGGCTAATAAGCCAACGAGCAAAGGATGGAATGGTAAGTACGATTGTGCATGAAGTAGGGCATAATTGGTTTCCCATGATTGTGAGTTCAGACGAACGCCAATGGATGTGGATGGATGAAGGCCTCAATACCTTTTTACACCAGAGGACTATGGCTGAACGATACCCAAAAGCACATAGCACCACGCCCAAAGACATAATTCCTTATATGATGGGTGATAAAAACACCATGCGCCCTATTATGACGAGCTCAGATAATGATATGCTCACGCAAATGGGTTATAATTTCTACCAAAAACCCACCGTTGCATTTCAAATTTTAAGGGAAAGTATTATTGGAGAAGAACTGTTTGATATGGCATTTAAAGAATACGCCAATCGATGGAAGTATAAACACCCCAACCCAGCCGACTTTTTTAGAACACTAGAAAGTGCTACCGCTACCGACTTAGATTGGTTTTGGAGAGGATGGTTTTTTACCACTGATTATGTAGATATTGATTTGGCCGAGGTAAAGTGGTTTAAACTAGAAGAAGAGCAAGTATCGATGGATAAAAAAGTACAGGCTAAAAAGGGCGATTTAAATTCAGCCGAAGGCACTAATACAATGAACTTTAACCAAGGAGCTCAACCCTTTAAAATGATTGAAACTCCAGATGCCAATTATGGGCAATTCTTAAGCCGCTTAAACGAAGAAGAGATTAGAGCAAGGCTCACAGATAAAAACATCTATGAGCTCACCTTTAAAAATAAAGGAGGCTTAACAATGCCCCTTATTATAGAATGGACCTACACCGATGGCACCAAAGAAATTGACCGCATTACAGCTGAAGCCGCTTGGAGACTTAATGAATATGAGTTTAAAAAAACCTTTGTTAAATCAAAGGAGCTTGTCCATATTACTATCGATCCTAATCTTGAATTAGCAGACACTAACACAGAGAACAATGTATTCCCAAGGGTTGAATCAAAATCAAAAGTTAATAAATTTAAGGAATCGAAAAACAAATAAGTACGTATTCACAAAACCAAAACCGCTATGAATAATACTGTAAAAAATGTGCTTGCCGTAATAGTAGGGCTTGTCATTGGCAGTGCTGTCAATATGGGAATTATTATGATCAGTGGCTCTATTATTCCTCCGCCAGAAGGAGCTGATATAACCACCATGCAAGGGTTAATAGAATCTATGCATTTGATGGGTCCACAGCATTTTATATTCCCCTTTCTAGCCCATGCCTTGGGCACTTTAGTGGGAGCAATTATAGCCGCAAAAATTGCCGCAACTCACCAAATGAAGTTGGCTCTCGGCATAGGAGCATTCTTTTTAATTGGAGGAAT
>CAZDQR010000414.1:0-2516 GCA_964507315.1 uncultured Roseivirgaceae bacterium | reverse complement strand
CATCGAGTAGGTAAAGGGAGTTTCACCCTAAACCTCTCACAGAACCGTACGTGATAGTCTCCCATCATACGGCTCTTGTTGTGCAAATCTATTCCTAACTATATATAAATCCAAATTGCCAATGGTAAAACAAGTAACGATATTGTTCTTGTACTCGTTGCAACCATTTACTGGCTCGATTTATACTCGTTTTGTAACGTTTATACCGTTTTCTGCCCCATCTTATCAATCGCTGATTGAGTAGTCGAAATACTTTGTGTAACATCGAAATCCTAAATTTGCCGTAGTAATTTATCCATCCTCGAATCATTGGATTCAATCTCTGGGCTATTCCTACTATGCTTTTATAGGTCATCTTTTCCACTTTCAATTCTCCTAATTTATCAGCTATTGCCTTGCGTGAACGTATGCTTATTGCACAATCATAGCCAAGAAACATCCCTTTCTTGGACGCAGTGTCTCTTGGTTGGAAAGAGTATCCCAAAAAATCAAACTTCACTTCTGGGTAGCTTCCTTTTCTACGAGAATCTCGACAGTAAACAATTTTAGTTTTCTTTGGATGCAACTCCAAGCCTACTTCTGTCATTCGCTGTTTGATTGCTTTGAGCGTTTGTTCTGCTTCGTATTGACTTCTACAATGTACGATTACATCATCGGCATATCTGCTGTAACTAATCGTAGAATCTGTCTTTTCTAGCCATTTATCAAAAGCATAATGTAGGAACAAATTTGCAAGTAAGGGGCTTATCACTCCTCCTTGCGGTGTTCCTTTACCTTCTTTTTGGATAATATTTCCAGATTTTGTCGCAACCGGGCATACTAGCCATCTTTGGATGTACAACTTTATCCAGTTTTCTGGAATGTGTTGTGCTACGGCTAACATCAGTTTCTGATGACTTATATTATCGAAAAATCCTTTGATATCTAAGTCGATTACCCAATCTGTTTTCCAACAGTTAGTTCGTACCGATTTTAATGCCTGATGGGCATTTTTATGCGGACGATAACCGTAAGAGTTTGGACTGAATATCTTCTCTAATCTGGGTTCGATATAGTCTTTGATTGCCATTTGTCCGATACGGTCTGAGATCGTAGGTATTCCCAATTTACGGATATCCCCGTCTTTCTTAGGTATCTCTACTTCTTTTACCGCAGGAGGAAAATAACTTCCTGATGCCATCCGATTCCATAGTTTATACAGGTGTTTACTGCGATTGGCATCGAACTGCTCCATACTCAATCCATCTACTCCTGCACTCCCTTTATTGGCTCGCACTTTCTTATAAGCCTCCCATATCATGGTTCGGCTTATCGGTATTGATTTTGTTTCATTCCATAAATTCATCCTCAATTTACCTGAGTTGGTTAATAAAATAAAATAGTACAACTTACCCCCTTTGCTCCAATCCCATTACAGAATCTTCATCACTACTACGGGGTAATCTGCCTCTACATATAACTTCGGTATTCTGCCTCTAAATTGATTTTATCGAACATTTCCCTTCCCATTTATATGCAGTTTCCCAAGTTCCGTAAATAAGCCTAAATAAAATTCTTGCCATCTGAATGACGCCAGCCTTGTAAAAAATAAATAGGTTATCTCTACAATTAATGTTATTGCTAACACTACTTTTCACTCCGTAACATACTTCGTAGCTTTTGACTGGGGGTAACGCACTTCTCGACACCTCATCAATGGTTCACTTTCGTTCAACTCTTTTATTCCTACCTGCTAACCTCATGGATTAGATTCTCCTAAACGCTCAATACCATAACTCTTAATTACAGCACCTTTAGGTGGTTTAAAACCTTCGCCTATACAACGACTTTGATGGACCTACCATCATCTTAATTACAGCATTCAGCCAATTTATTGCCGTGACTGATTCTTGGCACACTATGTTTAGTGCGTGGAGCTTATTAGATTCCCCGAAATCTAATAATTTTTGTGGAGCTTTCCTCTGCACTAGCTTAAATTAAAATCCCGAACTTCAGATAACCCCGCCAGAATACAACTGGCATTTTTTTCGGACAACCAATTAGCGAAAATTATGGAACCTTCCCACTGGACTATTTTAATAACCAAACCCCGAACCTTAAGAGCATTAAATAGAGGATTTGTTCGCAGCTGGCTTTATTTATTTCGTTTAAGTTTAATGGGGTTTTGTCGAGTATCAAAAACATCTGTTATTTCAACCTGATTTTCCTTAATATTTATCCAATAAATTAACTTATAGTTTTTGTGAATTAAATATCTAAATTCTTCTTTTCGATTTTTTAATAATTCCTCAATTTGCCCTATTTCGGGTTGCTTTTTTTAATTAATAGTTTCGTTATAAATTCCTTTTATAAGTTTTTTTAGAAATTACGATTCCAGCTTTTTTTTGATAATACTTATAAATTCCCTCAAGTTCATTTTGAGCAAATTCAGTCCAGAATATGTTTAATTCCATTCCTCGATTTTGGCCTTAAATTCACTTGAACTTATTAATCTTCCGTTTTTAGAGTCATTCATA
>CAZDQR010000413.1:0-2533 GCA_964507315.1 uncultured Roseivirgaceae bacterium | reverse complement strand
ACATCCTTAAAATTAGCAACTTCAATTAACGCCCATTTTTCAAATTCTATGGTTGGGTTAAAGCCTTTAAAATCTAAGTTGGAATCATATACTTGAAGTGAATATAAATCAGTACCAATGCTGTTTGTAACCAGCTTTTTTAATGGCATAAAACTTTGCCATAATTGGCCGGTTTTATTATTGGCTAACGACATGTTTAGGTGCTTGCCTATTAATAACCTTGCTTCTATTTCTTCAATTCTTGGTTGCATTGTTTATGTTTTTCTTACAAGTGATAGCAGTAGTCCACTTAATATTAGTAAAGCCCCAACTATACGGTTTTGCAAATGTACTTTTTTATTGTCTTCTAAATACTTTTTTAACTTGGTGGCGAAATGGGTATAAAATAAAAGGGAAGAACCATCAAGTACTAAAAAAGTAATGGCTAAAATTATAACTTGGGGTAAAAAGGGATGAGTTTCATTAATAAACATTGGAAATAAAACAGCAAAAAACACAATGGCCTTAGGATTGGCTGCAGACATTAAAAAGCCTTCTAAATAAAGCTTTCCAAAACTTTTGGGCCCATTACTTTTTGTGGTAAGCTTAAGTTTTGAGTGAGATAAAATTTTAGAAATACCCATATATAATAGGTAGGCAACACCAAGCCATTTTATAAATTGAAACAAATGGCCAGATGTTTTAATAATGGTTGCAAGTCCGGCAGAGGCTAGTGCTATTTGCAGAAAATTTGCAGAGAGATCGCCCAAAATAGTGCCTATTGCCTTTTTAGATCCATATTTTATACTATTGGCGGCAGCAAGCAATACACTTGGGCCAGGGGTAATTACTAAGATTAGCACAGTGCCAACAAAGGAAACCCAAATAGATAAATTCATAGTTTTGGCCTATAATTATTCTTCCGAAAATACTTCGTAATGAGTCACGTTTTCTTCAAACTCAAGCAAGAATGGGGTGTCTTCTGGGTAGTATTTTGCTTTCTCAAAATCAGTGCCGGCAAAGTTCTTAATTACTTCCATGTTTTCCCAATAGGTGATGAGTGTAAAATGGGCTATTGAGCCTTTCAAGTTTCTAAGGAAGGTTAATTTAACAAAACCTTCTGTTTTTTTATAATCAGGAATAGCTCTTGATCTCATAAACGCAGTGTACTCTTCATAATCTTTTTCGGCTGTTGTGCCGTGCCAAACTCGTGCTATCATCTTAGTGTCTTAATGTTCGTTTCCTTTATATATCCACATGAGCTCAGTGTTTCCGGCTTTTTTAAATCCCATCTTTTTATAAAAATCAATTGCTTTTCCATCAGCTGTTAGCATTTGCATATGAAATCCAGCATACCTTTCTTGCATTTTATTTACAATCAGTTCCCCAATTCCTTTGCCTTGATACTCTGGTAACACCAAAAGGTGTGGGTAATATACCATTAGATAGCCATCCGAAATGGCATTTCCAAGACCCACTAATTGGTCTTTATTCCAAGCAGTAACCAAAGAGTGCGAGTTCATTAACCCATTATATAACTCCGTGGGCTTTTCAGCAGAGCTCCAATCATTAGCCTTGTATAAGGCAACAACTTGACTCTTCTCTATTTTTGTGTCAGTTGAAATTACGATTTTCATTGAATCAATTAAAATAATGATAAACTCAGTTTTAAAGATAGTACAACAAGTCAAAAGTTATTAATTTCGTAAGTAGAATCATTAACTATTAAGCCCTTAGCAATGAAAAAAGATGTATTTAAAATTGATAATTATTTCATAACCATTGGTATTCTTTTTCTTGTTGTTGGGCTAGCCACAACATTTCTTGATCCTCGGGTTTATTTTGATTTAAATGTAGAAAAATCATCAGGCAGCTATTCTTCCACAAATTATGATGGAAGAACATTGGAGGAAATCCAGCAAGAATATGGACCTGAAGCAATAATTACCCCAGTAGAAAAACCATTTATAAGACCCATTATTGCTATAAGTGGCCTGCTTTTGTTGGTTGTAGGAATATATTATAGAAAAAAGGAGAATAAAATTCATAGCATTTGGGATGCCTTAGAAAAAAACAAGGAAGCGAGGTTAAGAGATTTGGAAGTCTCTTTGGGCTTAAGTAGATCTTTTATTTTAGATAATCTTAAACATATTAATGCACAGCTTGGTGCTTATTATGTGTACCTCTCGGCTAAAGATAAAATTGTAGATGGCAGGCTTATGGAAGAACATACACTTACTGCAAAATGCACGGGCTGCGGAAATTCTATTAAGAAAAAAGTGTCGTTGGCAAACCTAGAAAAACCCACGTGTGATTATTGTGGAGCACCAGTTCCTGTGGCAGAATTATCCAAATTAAAGAAAGAGGTTGTCAATCAATTTCAATGGGATAACTCAAGCAAAAAGAGTGATTTTAGTCTTGTTATTTTTATTCCACTCCTGATCTTTTTCTGGCCTGCTGCCATTGGGTATTTTGTATACAAAAAGAATATTGCTTCGCAAGCAAACTTTGAAAAAATGGCCAAGTTTGCAGGAGATGTAAAGAGGATGAATGT
>CAZDQR010000412.1:0-2534 GCA_964507315.1 uncultured Roseivirgaceae bacterium | reverse complement strand
GTGACCTCGGAGGGATTCAAACCCCCAACCTCCTAAGCCGTAATCAGGTGCACTATTCAGTTATGCTACGAGGCCAAAAAATATAATTGACATTTCATCGTTATCAATTGGACTGCAAATGTAGTATTTTTTTTAAAAGCGTTATATTTGCGAGCGAAAATTTAAGGATTTTAGTGAAAATAATTCCAGAAACTTAAAATTAAGGGCTCTGGCAAGATAAATAAATATATGAAACACGCATTTTTTGTAATTGTCTTAATGAGTTTAGGTGGTTTTTCCGCCATTGCTCAAGATACTGATACGGCCACTGATGATTCAAAAGAGTCAAGCGCCTACCGTTATACACCAAGTCCTGATTTTCCGGGAGCATTGGTAGTAGAATATGGTATTAATTATTTCGATAATAACAGTGCCATCATGGATACTGACCCTTGGAAGTCGCCAACATTAAATTTATACTACATGTATGCATTTAGAATAGGTAAAGAATCGAGACTATCTTTTAACATTGGTGCGGGGGTTGGAAGTGAAAAATACACATTTAAAGCTCCTATAACTTTTACTGACTCACTTTCTATTACTATTATAGATTCACTTAGCAATGTGCCATTTTTTAAGAATGCAGGAAGCTTTAAAAAAACCCAGATGGTAATTAATTACCTCGATATTCCAATGGAATTTAGAATTCACTCACGTAAAAAAGATCATAAAAGATCATTTTACTTGGCTCTTGGTGGAAAAGTTGGATTTAGAATTGCGGGAAAAACAAAAGTTGTTTATTCCGAATTTGGCACAACCAAGAAATTTAAAGACCTCTACCATTTTAATGTAAACGCCATTCGTTATGGTGCTACTGCAAAAATTGGTTACGGCCCAATTAACTTTTGGGGCTATTTAGGACTAAATGATTTCTTTACTGGAAATAAGACAAAAGGAATGAAAAATCCGAATACATTCTCATTCGGGCTATCTCTCTCTACTTTTTAAATATGTTCTTTTAATAGGCTCGGCTGAGCCTAGAGGTTACCGAGTCCAATACTCGGTAATGACCCAGGATAGAATATTTTAAAGTGATGTAGAATATTAGCTACCAGTAAATTCAGCCTTCCGTTTTTCTAAAAATGCAGCTACTCCTTCGGTATAGTCCGAAGTGTTTCCTGCAATTTCTTGACATTGTTTTTCATACTCAAGCATTGCCTTTAAATCGCTATTGCCTGATTTATTGAGCATTTTTTTCATTAGCCCAATGGCTTTAGTTGGCGCATTTTTATAGAAATCAACATAGGTTTTTACTGCCTCATCTAACTCTGCCAATGGCACCGATTTGTTGGCAATACCTAACGAAACGGCTTCTTTACCATACACCCTACCACCCATAGTGGCTAGTTCAAAGGCTTTTGATGAGCCCACCAATCGAGGCAAAAAGTACGAAGAGCCAGAATCCATCACCAAACCAATATTAACAAATACTTCTACCAAAAATGTTTCTTCGGCCATTACCAGTATATCACTGGCTAGTGCCAACGAGCATCCTGCACCAGCAGCAACGCCATTTATTTTACAAATAATGGGTTTAGGCATATTTCGCATTAAACGAATAAGAGGGTTATATCTCTTTTCGAGCGATTCTGTAAAAGATCTTTTTTCTGCACCAGAAACTGCCTTTAAATCTTGGCCTGAACAAAATGCTTTACCTTCACCGGTAAATACTACTACTCGTGTATCCTCGTCTTGTGTGGCTTTTTTAAATGCATCTTGCAGTTCGTATGTTATTTCATCGTTTAAGGCATTATAAACATCTGGCCTATTTAATGTAATGGAGGTAACACCTTCTATGGTATCGTATTTTATAAATTGGTACATTATCTTAATTCAAATAAATAATTAAAGAAACAAAACTAATACAAATCCCTAATACAAATCCTACATATACTTGTACTGGGGAGTGGGCATTTAATTTTAATCGTGCACTTAGCACTACTCCTGCCACTAAAAATAAGAGGGGTAATAGAAGCTCAAAATGAGGCAATCTCACATGCTGATTTAAGCCAAGTATAAAGCCAATAAAGCCTCCAACGCCCATACCGTGCAAGCTTATCTTCCAGAAAATAGTAATTGCTCCTGTAATTAAAATAAGCAGAGTAGAAATTCCTATATACAGGGCAAGCATGTTGCCCAATTCTAGTTTAGTAGAAAACATATAGGCTGTAATGCCATACATTATTGCTGTGTAAATCATTGGAGTTAGGCGCTCTTCTCTACGATCTAGCGTAATAGAACTTATACTCCCCGATAGTTTTAGAACATATAAACTAAGCACAGGAATAATAAATGTAGTAATCCCAATCAAGCTAATAAGCACAATTCCGCTGGTGGCACTAAAGCCAATGGGCATTATGCTATAGGGTGAGACAAAAAGTAATATTGCGAATAAATAAGTGCTCATCAGTAAAGGGTGCAGCACATAAGAGATGATAATTGCAATGCGATGTGTCACCCTATAGCATAATGCCCATTGGCTTTAGTGCCACCAG
>CAZDQR010000411.1:0-2550 GCA_964507315.1 uncultured Roseivirgaceae bacterium | reverse complement strand
GAATGGGAATACCCACCGTTCCAAATCGATTAAGCCCAGGCGAAAAACGGTTGAGAGAAATTAGAGGCGAGGCCTCCGTCATTCCATAGCCTTCTCTAATTCTAATATTTGCTGAGGAAAACATCCTGGCTATTTCGGGCCTTAAAGAAGCCGCACCTACAACCATACATTCTAGCTTGCCACCAAGCTGGTTTTTCCATCGGTTTAGTACTAAAAGCCTAGCAAAGAATAGTTTAAATGTGAGTATCACACTTTTGTTTTTGTTCGCATTAAACGCTTGGGCAACGTTAATAGCCCATTGTACCAAATGTCGTTTTAGTAGATTTTGAGCCAATGCCTGTTCTTGTAAATGGGCATACATTTTTTCAAGTACGCGCGGTACCGATGTGCTGAAATAGGGTTTTGCTGATTGAAAGTCTTCTAAAAACGTTTCCTTACTCCGTACAAAATATATATTAGCTCCACAAGCCAAATAAGCATAGCAAGCACTACGCTCTAGTATATGGCTAAAAGGCAAATAGCTCATCACTTTTTTGCCAGCTTCTAAAGGGAAAGCTGCAAGCGTAAAAAGGATATTACTAACCATATTTTTATGAGTCAGAATCGCTCCTTTAGGTGTGCCAGAAGTACCCGAGGTATACATAATGGCTAGAATGTCTTCTTCTAAAATACTAGATTTTATACCTTCCAGTTTTTCTAGTTCCTCTGAGGCAGGAGTATAGCTTAACACTGCTAAAAATGAATTGGGAACTTTATTATTCATTGAATAAACCTTAGCCTTTGTTTTTATGGATGCAGGATCAATGGTGAAAAGTATGCTGATTGAAGTCTCCTCTAAAATAAAATCAAGTTCTTCCGTTGAGTATGTTGGATGGAGAGGGACAATGATTACACCAATTTGTTGACAAGCAAAGTCGATAATAATCCAATCTAAATTGCCTTGGTTAGGTATCATTCCAACTTTATCTCCTTTTGCTAATCCTTGGTGTAATAACCAACACGAAACGGTATTTACTTGCTCTATTAGACTTGGAATAGAAGTTGAATTCCATTGATCATTTTTAAATATGTTTACAGCGGAATTCTGAGCATATCTACTTTCTTGATATGGTAAAATGTCGAATACACGTGTAAACTCTTGCTGCATTTAATTTGATTTATTTAAGCTATCATATAAAGTTTCATAATAGGCTGGGTAGTCTGGCAAGTTGTTATGATGTGCACCAGCTATAGGAGCTAAAGCAATCTTTGCTGGGTAGAGAGCTTGAAGTCGCTCACTCTGACTAAATGGGAAAAGGCGGTCTTTGGTGCCGTGTATAATTTGTACTGGGCAATTCACCGTTTTTAAATATTGATCTGTTCTAATATCATACCTCAAAATCCATTTCAAAGGTGTCCAAAATGCGAACCGCTTGGTGTTGTGGTAAAAACTGTAATAGGGCGAGTCTAAAATTAAGAGCCGAGGACTATTCCAGGAAGCTATTCTTGCGGCAATGCCACTGCCTAACGACCGACCATAAAGGATAATGTCTTCTTCTTTATATCGCTCTCTCAGCCATTTGTACATAAATTGAGAATCGTTAAATAAGCGCGTTTGAGATCGTTTACCTCTGCTTTTACCGAATCCTCGGTAATCTATCATTACAAAATCATAGCCATTGCTTAAAAAGTCTTTGGCAAATTTGCCCCAACCTTTTACACTCCTTGAGTTGCCTTTGAGGTAGAATACTACCCCACGTGAAGAAGGTACCTTAAAATAAATGCCATTAATTCTCCCACCATCTTCGGTATCAAATTCAAGTTCAGTAAATGGGAAAGGGTAATTATACTTAAAAGAAGAAGGTAAAATTTCTGGCCTAAAAAAGATAAAATGTTGAAAAAAGTAAAATAATACGCAAAAGGCGATGTAAAAAACAGCTATGCTTATCAGAATGGTTTCCATTAGTAACTAACCAAACTAAGCAGAATTTAAGTCAAATAAAAATCCTGAAGCTAAACTCAACTCATCGGGTAAACTTATCAAACTTTACAAATTCACCATATGAGTCCTCCAACGGTTATTTAGCCGTGTAGCGAGAAATTCTGGCCATCTAGAAAGTCGAACCCCCTTTATTATTGTTCCAATATAACATTTTCATTAAAATAGAGATTTCTAAAAAAAATATCAATGATGATTAATACTCAGTAATTGGCTAAGATTTCTGTCGGAATGACTTGCTAAGTGTAGATTGGGAGTGTTGACTAATTGCAATACCGCTTGTTCCTAGCGTCATTATCGGGCGTAAGACCCGGTAATCTCGCCCGTTAACCAACGGGCATTGCATTACAAAATTTCTTCAAGTATCTGATGATACTCTTCAAAGGACCTTAAGTTTTTATGTCCACCCTTTTCAATCACAAAAAACTGATCTGTAGGTTTAAGTAGGGGTTTTAATTTTTGAGCAGAACTAAGAGGAACTATCGAATCATCTGTACCCTGGATGATAGTAATTGAGTAATCTATTTGGGGTAAGTATTTATAAGTTGGAAATTCAGAGTTCAATCCAAGTG
>CAZDQR010000410.1:0-2573 GCA_964507315.1 uncultured Roseivirgaceae bacterium | reverse complement strand
ATAGATATGCAATTTACAAAGATTATATTATGTAGCTAAGTGATTATCTCTATCTATTTTTTTAAGTAGCAAGCCTTCTAGCGGTCCTCGAACTTCTTAATTTCCCCTTTTTAAGTACTTTATATGAGAGCATTCAAATTTGTGATAATTATCACATAAGTTAAAAGTCGTAGCTACTACGCTTATTATCTGATAGTTACATGTGTACAATTGACTATATCTTTGAAATTATTAAACAAGCAAATGTATTATGAAAACCAAAATTCTATTATTAATGGCATGCTGGGTGGGGTTAACCACAATCTCCCAAGCACAAGAAGACTCTCTTAGTTGGGATTTATCATTATCCGATTTAATGGATATTACAATCGCTTCTGCAACCAAATCAGAAGTACGACAAATTGAAACACCACAGGCTGTAACCGTTATTACAAGCAGAGATATTGAACGTATCGCAGCCAATAATTTGGGCGAATTACTTAGAGGTGTTGTGGGTATGAATGTAGTTCGAATTCACAGCTCGCAAAACGTAGTTACTTCACGCGGAGCCAATGCCTTTTCTCCTTCTAAATTATTGATTTTAATTGATGGGCAACCGATTACCCCCACAGTGTTCTCGGCCACTTGGTATGAGTTATTGCCCATAGCAATGAATGATATTGAACGGTTAGAAATAATTCGTTCGCCCGGTACAATTTATGGAGCCAGTGCAGAAAATGGCGTGATAAATATTATTAGTAAAAAAGCTACGGATGATGGCCTTAAAGTAGATGCACAATTAGCTTATGGGCAACAAAGTATGATGAATGGCGGATTAGCCATTTATGGTAAAGCCAATAAATTGAGTTATCGTATTTCTGGTGGTATTTATACTATGGATCCTTACACTAATACAGAAGTATTAGAAACTGTACCAGGTAAACCAATTGACCATGGCGAACAACATTTTGATAATAAAAAGATGTTGAATACAAGTACTGTAAATGCTGCATTAACCTATAAACTAGATAATGGAGCAATTGCCCTAAATGCGGGTAGTAATTTTATTGGTAATGCCCAAGGAAGAATTCCAGATAGGTTATGTTTTATTGATATTGAAGGAAATGTGGCTTTTGCTAATGTAGGTTATATATACATTTAAAACAGGTAAGTTGGAGCATAAATTAACAGCTGCTGCTGATATAGTTAAATATAGTTTCTTGCAAAACTCTGGTTCTTCTCAAATTGATAAAGCAGGGCTTAAAACAACTAATAATACGTTTGGGTATGAACTAAGTATAGAAGCAGGAAATCACACCGTTCTTTTAGGCATAAATTATAATAAAGAATCATCTGAAGAAACAACCAATGTTGAAATGCTGCATGAAAATTTTCAAAATCTAAGCAGATCATCTATTAATTTTTATGCGCAAGATTCGTGGAACATTGGTTCTAAGTTTTCTGTTTATTATGGAGGATATTTATCTAACCATTATATAGCAGGTACAAACTTTGCCCCAATGTTGGCCATAATGCATAAATTGGATAAAAACAACACTTTGCGTATAGGTACGTACACATCTTATCGTAATCCTAATATTTTTGAGCATTCTATGCATTACGATCAAAACACTGTAGCAAGCAGTAAACTAACCGTTGTTGAAGATAACCAAAACTTAAAAGCAGAACACACTACAAGTTATGAAATTGGTTTTAGAACCCAACATGAAAAAACTTACCTTGGCGTAGATTTATTCGTAAATAATGTTAAAGATGGGATGGAATGGATACTTATAGATCCTGTTGCTGGAGCCGTTTCACAGCCTGTTTACCAAACAGTAAACTCACTAGATCAACTCATTTTTGGGGTAGAAGTGATAGCAAGGTATAGAATTAACTCAGCGCTTGAATTTGAAGGAAACGCTACATTTACATCAATTGAAAACTCTGATGCAAATTATGGAGATGGAACTTCTCATGGAGTAAATAACATAGGAGAAGGCCGTTATGGAGCACAATATACCCCTCCATTTGTATTAAACTTTATAACAAAGTACGATTGGAAAATACTTTCTTTCAATTTGCATTACCAATATACAGGAGCACATTTATGGCAATGGCCAAGTTGGGATAGCTCAACAGGGCTAGATAGGTTGCAGTTAAAGCCTGTAAACGATTATGGAAGCTTACCTTCGTATAAATGCAAGAGTAATGAAAGGGCTTACACTATCATTAGAAGGCATTAACCTTGCTGATAACTTACATACCGAGTGGCGTGGAGATAAGTCTTACTTTGGTCGTATGATGTGGGCTAGAGTAACCTATAAATTGAATTAACAATAATAAATTGGTTGATTAGAAGTCATTCTGGAGAAATCTAGGATGACTTTTTTGTTTACTAAAACACATAAGATAGTAGAAAAATTATCGTCAATATAATGGCAATAATCTGATACCAACGATTGGGTTTTGGGTACTCATAATTGCAAATGGGGTACTCTTTGGCATCTTCATCTATTATCATAGCACACGAAGGGCATTCTTTTTGTTTCATTATAGCAAATTAGCATTTTTAAACTATCATATAACAAAAG
>CAZDQR010000409.1:0-2584 GCA_964507315.1 uncultured Roseivirgaceae bacterium | reverse complement strand
ATGGCTTTATTGTGAATTTCTGATGTAGTTGGGTCTGTTGTAATATATTTCTCCATTTCTTCATCAATGTTCATAACTTCAGCCACTGGTATTCGTCCAGAATACCCAAGTCCATGACATTTATCACACCCTACTGCCTCATACATTTTATGCTCTTGCGGTATTTTTATCTTGCTTGCTGGAGATATTCCTTTTAAGATTGTATTTATCTTGTCTATTTCTGCACTCTCTAGTTTTACTGATTGCTTACAACTAGGACACAATTCTCTAATTAACCTCTGTGCCATAAAGCAATTTGTGCCTGCCGATAAGTCAGATAAACTTAATCCCATATTTGCCAGACGCCTGACAGAACCAGCAGCATTATTTGTATGCAATGTGCTCAATACTAAATGCCCTGTTAAGGCAGCTTGATAGGCAATTGCTGCCGTTTCCTCATCTCGTATTTCACCAATCATAATAATATCTGGGTTTTGTCTTAGCAAATTTCTCAAGGCCGTATCAAATGTATAGTTTTCTGATTCGTTAACTTGTGTTTGTAAAATACCATCCATTTGGTATTCTATTGGATCTTCTACAGTAATAATTTTTAATTCTGGCGTAGCGATTTCTTTAATAGCACTGTATAAAGTCGTAGTTTTACCACTACCCGTTGGTCCAGTATTCAAAACCATGCCATTCGGTTTAGTAATATTATCTTTTAATTTTAATAAATTAAATTCCCTTAGCCCTAGCTTGTTTAATTCAGTCGCTTGCGCAGTTTGATTCAGTAATCGCATAACTATAATATCTCCATAGCCTCCAAGAATGACGGACACCCTTACATCTATTTTATAATCAACAAACCCTTTGGTCTCCTCCGGAATTATTATTCTAAACCTACCATCTATTACACCCTCCCTTTCCTGTAATTTAGCGCCAATAAGAATTTTAACCTCATTCAAAACTGTTAAGAATTCACTCATTGGTAATTGAATGATGTCATGAAGAATACCATCTATTCTGAACCTAATTTTGAAATCTTTTTCTCCTGGTTCAATATGAATATCTCCAGCTTGCATGATTAATCCAGCCATCAAAATATACCTAATCCTATCTTTAGACGAAGAATCTGCTACCATATTTTTTAGCTTCTGATAATCATTACCACCACTTTGAAGATTATCTACTATTTCTTTTTTTATATTAATTCCTCGAGATAATGTTTGAACAATAATTTTTTCATATAAATTAATCAAATAATCTCCTCGACCAGCTACTCGTTGAACTTCTTCCAGAGAGGTCTCTCCTTGCAATGATTTCAAAATTCCATCTTGCTCATAAGTAATTAAGCCGTTTTCTAGAGAAGCATTTCTAATTTGCCCTTCTGTCCCCATTGTCTCTATCAATTCTCTAATTTCTTCGTTAATTGTCATTACCTCAAATATGCCAAGCCGCCCTTTGTATCCTAACCCCTTGCACTCCTTACATCCGTTTGACCGCCAAAGATACTCGATATCTTTTGGTACTTCTATCTCTGCCTTTGGAGAAATCAAAGATAACATTTCTTTCATCACTTGAATTGTTTCCTGCGCTGGTTTATATTTTTCTTTACAATGCGGACAAAGTTTTCTCACTAATCGTTGTGCTATAATAGCATTAATAGCTGGAGCGATAATAGCTGGCTTTACCCCCAGGTCTACCATTCGACCAATAACTCCAGCAGCTGTATTGGCATGAATCGTGGTTAGAACCAAATGCCCAGTCAATGAAGCATGCACTGCAATCTCAGCTGTCTCGTCGTCACGAATCTCACCAACTAAAATTATATCCGGGTCTTGTCGAACAATTGACCTTAACCCCTCAGCAAAAGTATAGCCTCGTTCTTTCTCTACTTGCGTTTGTCTAACTCCAGATACTTGATATTCAATTGGGTCTTCAATACTGATAACTTTTTTTTCTTCTGAATTTACTCTATTTATTAAAGAATACAAAGTGGTAGTTTTACCACTTCCAGTTGGGCCGGAATTTATTATCATCCCTTGTCTCTTTTCCGATTCCTGTGATAACCACCTAAAGCTTTTTCCTGTTAGCCCTAATTTATTCAATGTTAAGGATGAGATATCTTGATTCAATAATCGCAAAACAACATTCTCTCCATAATTCCCAGGAAGGACAGAGACTCTAACATCCATACTATTTTTGTCATCTAACTTGATACTGAATCGTCCGTCTTGAGCTACATCATAAACATTAAGCATCATCTTGCTTAGAATCTTAATCCTGGACATTATGTGCGGATAAACACTATTAGACATTTTTACTACTTCATGCAAAACTCCATCTATTCTATATCTTAATTTAATATCATCTCGCTCTGGCTCTAAATGGATATCTGAAGCTTCTAGTTTGATAGCTCCAGCCACGATGATATTTAATAATTTTGTTGTTGGTATTTCATCTATCCGCTTACCCAAATCTATTAAATCTTTTAATTCATTTTCAAACTCGCTGAGATTCTCCCCTGTTAATTGCATCCTCATATAATCAAAAGACTCTACCAGAGTGTTCTTTTTATATACTTCCAAGGACCGCTTTAATGATC
>CAZDQR010000408.1:0-2598 GCA_964507315.1 uncultured Roseivirgaceae bacterium | reverse complement strand
ATCCTACTTCAGTTGATTATCCTATTGCTGCAAATGATGATGCATTTAAATCTATCGATATTCTTACTAAATACTTAGGAAGAGTAATAGAAGAAGGATTATCTGAGCGTAAAAAAGATAAGGAAGAAGCAAGTCGTAAGGAAGAAGAAAACGCAAAAAGGGAAGCTGATAAAAAAGCTGCAAAAGAAGCAGAAGTTTCTGCAAAAGCAGCTTCTAAGCCAGAAGCGAAATCTGATGACAAAAAAGATGTAGTAGAAAAAGCTGACAAAGCTTAAGACCCTACTCTCATATTATAAATATTAATGAACATCGGCATTTAGTTACTGATGTTCATTTTTTTTAAACTAATTTTAATAATTAACATATATTATCATGGCAATTACGGCACAAGACGTAAACAAACTTAGAAAAATGACAGGTGCAGGCATGATGGACTGCAAAAAAGCATTGGTAGAATCGGAAGGTGATTACGAAGCTGCAATTGATATTCTAAGAAAAAAAGGTCAAAAAGTATCTGCTTCTAGAGCTGGTAGAGAAACTTCTGAAGGATCTGTATTTGTGAAAACAAATGATGATAAAACGGAAGGTGTATTAATCGCATTAAACTGCGAAACAGATTTCGTTGCTATAAATGATGGTTTTCAAGCATTAGGAAACGAGATTTTAGAGGCAGCTTACAGTAACAGCCCATCGGATACTGCTGCATTAATGGCACTTTCATTGGGTGACTTAACAGTTGCTGAAAAGCTTACTGATATGATTGGTAAAATAGGGGAGAAACTTGAAATTAGCTCATACATTCGTATGTCTGCAGACCAAGTAGTTCCTTACATTCATGCAGGTAATAAATTAGGCGTTTTAGTAGGCCTAAGTAATATTAATGGAGCTGATCAAACGCAAGCAGGTAAAGATGTAGCTATGCAAATTGCGGCAATGAGCCCTCTTGCTTTAAGTAAGAACGAAGTAGCACAAGATGTGATTGATAGAGAGCTTGAAATTGGTAAAGAGCAAGTAAGAGCAGAAGGTAAGCCTGAGCATATGTTAGATAAAATTGCCCAAGGTAAACTAAATAAGTTCTTTGCTGAGAACACATTGCTTTCTCAAAAATTTGTGAAAGATAATAGCTTAACAATCGAGAAATACTTAGATGGTGTTTCTAAAGGGTTAACTGTAAGTAAATTCGAAAGAATTTCTATTGGTTAATTTTTGCTTAAATAACTATTGAAAAGGCTACCCATTTGGGTGGCCTTTTTTATGCCTAATTTATTAATCGAAAAGTCAGGAGCGACTATCTTCATTATTGAGTTGCCCTCTGACTTTACATATTTCTTCCTAGAGGCAATTAAATGGCTCTGCAATTTCTTTTTCTATTCTTACGAAGGAAGAATTTTATAAAGTTGTATGAGATTCTTCTGCTTGTGGACTCAGAATAAAAAATGAATAGGAGTTTATATAGTTAGTAGTTAGCGAATAGTAATTCGAGTTAATAACAGAGTTTTAATGCTAAAGAGTAGCAAAATATTCAAGTTAGAATAAACTCACTTTTTCCAATCATCAGAACTAGAAACATTCAGTACTCCATTCTTATCAAGAATATAATCCATCATTACTGGAGTTCTACATCCTTGAAAACTAGTTTCTGAAGTACTTTTTAGCAAAATAGTGTAGGAGTAGCCATAATCTCTTTTCTTTTTTATTACTTGGTTTAAAGAATCTAGCACCAATCCCCATTCAATGGTGATGGCTTGCCTTTTGCAAGTGGAAGGAGCATACCCGAAATTATCATATTTGTAGGTTCCTGTGCCGTCTTTTCTTAGTTCTAAATAACCTGTTTTTCTTCCCTTATATGTGCCAATAAATTTGGCATCAACAGTAATGGTTGTGTTATAATCATCCCCTCGGTAGTTGATTATGCGTTCTTGGTAAGAAGAAGATTGGGCAATCGTAAGAAATGTTAAGATTAAGGAATATATCATATAGTGAAGTTAAATATTTTTTCATTCTGAGGAACGAGGAATTTTATACAGAATAAAAATTATTCCGTATGCACAAGAATCTGCGTTCCGCAGAATTGAAAGGTTTATTGAAGTTATTAATCTTCTAGAGCTGCAACTCCAGGTAATACTTTGCCTTCCATAAATTCTAGCAAAGCACCACCACCTGTAGATACATAAGAAACCTTATCGCCATAGCCCATTTGGTTAACAGCTGCGGCAGAATCGCCACCGCCAATTAAGGAGAAGCCTCCAAATTCTGTAGCATCACGTACCGCTTTAGCAACTGCCTTGGTGCCTTCTGCAAAAGCTGGCATTTCAAAAACGCCCATTGGCCCATTCCAAAGTATAGTTGCAGATCTGCTAATTATTCTTCTAAATACTTCTTGTGCATCAGGGCCAATGTCTAGTCCCATCCATCCCTCAGGGATGCTAATATTATCAGATACTCTCGTGTTGGCATCTGGCGCAAACTTATCTGCAATAATACTATCGATCGGTAGCTCAAGGCTCACATTCTTTTCTTTGGCCTTTTTAATAAGTGTTCTAGCTAAGTCTAATTTAGATTCTTCCACTAAGGAAGACCCTATTTGCCCACCTAGTG
>CAZDQR010000407.1:0-2599 GCA_964507315.1 uncultured Roseivirgaceae bacterium | reverse complement strand
AAGCACTTGATTAAAGTGGGTTAAATTATAAACCTTGCTCTCTTTGGCTTAGTTTAGATAAACGCTTTTATTTGTAGTTAGCTCAGAATTCAACATCTTAATTCACCAAAAGTTAAATGGCTCAAAATACCTATAAGTCTAAAAATTTTGAAAATAAGCCCAAGGGTGAAAAAAAATCTCTTCCAAAGCTCAATTTAGCTTTTCTTAAAGATAAAAGAGTCCAACTCTCAGCTGGTTTTTTTTTGCTAGGGGCATCACTATTTTTACTTGTTGCGTTTATTTCTTACTTATTTACAGGCAAAGCCGACCAAAGTGTAATCGATGCAATTAATGAGTTAGGTGTATTGCAATCGGGCTTAGAAGTTGAAAATTGGATGAAATTATATGGAGCCGTTAGTGCTCATTACTTTATCTTTGAATGGTTCGGTTTAGCATCCTTTTTACTTCCATTTTTATTCTTTTTATTTGGCTATCGCATTGTATTTCATCGTAGCCTAATCAATTTAGGCTCTGCGACCATTTTTGTGTTTTTCTTCCTAATATGGATTAGCCTTTTTATGGGCGACATGGTATTAAATAATGATAGTGTAACTACGCTTAGTTTTTTAAGTGGAGGCATTGGCTATAATCTTGCAGTTATAATAAATAGCCTGATAGGTTGGGGAAGCTTATTATTATTACTCTTTTCATTGATTGTGTTTGGCATGTTTTTCTTTAATATTACCTCAATAATTGGCTTAAAGTCTAAGGTGAAAGAAAAAGTGCAGGAAGTAGAAGATTCCATTGAAAGCGTTGCTGATTCTAATGCTGGTGGCAAGGAATCGTTTGATGTAGATACACAAGTTCAGTTTGATGGTGTAGATGATGAATTATTGCCAGATGATGGCATAGAGTTGCAAAGTGAATTAAAAGAAATTACCCCTGAATTAATTGAGGAAGATCAATTGTTGGAAGAGGTTAAAGAGGATTCAAGTTTAGGTGTTCCAGCGCTGGAATTAGAAGTTGAATCGCCTGTAAAGGAAGAACCAGAAAAAGAAAAAGAATCAGAGCCTGAGTTTGTTGTAAAAGAAGAAGTAAAGGAAGAAAAAGCTGATGAGGTTGAAAATTATGACCCAACGCTAGATTTAGGTACCTATCAATACCCAACGTTAGATCTTTTAACTGATTATGGCGAATCAAAAGTTAAAGTTTCATCCGATGAGCTTCAGCAAAATAAGGATAAAATTGTAACCACTCTTACCAATTTTAATATTGGCATATCAAGCATTAGAGCTACCATTGGACCAACAGTTACACTTTATGAAATAGTACCAGAAGCAGGCATTAAAATTTCTAAGATTAAAAATTTAGAGGATGATATTGCCTTGAGTTTGTCTGCTTTGGGAATTAGAATTATAGCTCCTATTCCTGGCAAAGGAACGATTGGTATTGAAGTGCCAAATAAAAACCGGGAGATGGTTGATATTAAAGGAGTGCTAGGTACCGAGAAGTTTATGCAAAGTAAGATGGATTTACCTGTAGTGTTAGGTAAAACTATTTCGAACGAAGTATTTATGATTGACCTTGCCAAGATGCCACATATTTTAATGGCAGGAGCGACAGGGCAAGGTAAATCGGTAGGATTAAATGTGTTGCTTACTTCGCTTATATATAAGAAGCATCCATCGCAACTCAAGCTTGTTTTAATAGATCCTAAAAAAGTAGAGCTTAGTTTATTTAATAAATTAGAACGCCACTTTTTAGCACGAATACCTGATAATGAAGAGGCTATTATAACCGACACAAAACAGGTTATTAATACACTAAACTCGTTAACCATAGAAATGGATGCCCGCTATGATTTATTAAAAGATGCAGGCACACGAAACATAAAAGAGTATAATGCTAAGTTTGTAAAAAGAAGATTAAACCCTGAAAAAGGGCACCGCTTTTTACCCTACATTGTGTTGGTAATTGATGAGCTAGCTGATTTAATGATGACAGCTGGTAAGGAAGTGGAAACTCCTATTGCTCGATTAGCACAACTCGCTCGAGCTATTGGCATTCATTTGGTGCTTGCCACACAGAGGCCTTCGGTAAATGTAATTACGGGTACTATTAAAGCTAATTTTCCTGCCAGATTAAGTTTTAGAGTAACCTCCAAAATAGATTCACGAACCATTTTAGATGCAGGTGGTGCGGATCAGTTGGTAGGTATGGGCGATATGCTATTTTCACAAGGCTCCGATACCATCAGATTGCAATGTGCTTTTGTAGATACACCCGAAGTAGAGCGGATGTGTGATTTTGTTGGAGAACAAAGAGGATATGAGTCTGCTTATTTATTGCCAGAGTTTGTAGGGGAAGAAGCAGGCGAAAACCTGATAGTTGATTTAGATGATCGCGATAAATTATTTGATGATGCGGCTCGTGTAATTGTTATGCACCAACAAGGCAGCACCAGTTTGATACAACGTAAGATGAAATTAGGATATAACAGGGCTGGCAGAATAATTGATCAGTTAGAAGCTGCCGGTATTGTGGGCCCATTCGAAGGTAGCAAGGCTAGATCAGTATTAATTCCAGATGAATATAGTTTGGAACAGTTATTGAATGAACT
>CAZDQR010000406.1:0-2629 GCA_964507315.1 uncultured Roseivirgaceae bacterium | reverse complement strand
CTTTTATTGGGTATCAAACGAGGCATTGGACTGTAAATTATTTTCATAATTATATAGGGGAAGGCTTTAATGCAGAAGTAGGTTTTGTGCCACGAAAAGGAATTTTTTCGGTGGGTACATTTAGGTCTTCTTATATAATTTATCCAAAGTCAGAGGCGATTGTTACTATTAAGCCTGGGGTTAACTTAAGGTTTGCCATAAAACCTGGAGGATTAGTGGCAGATAGGAGTGTTTCTCCTAATGTGGAATTTGCCTTTGCAAATACAAGTTCATTAAATGTGAGCATTAGCAACCAGTATACATTGCTATTTTATGATTTTGATCCAACACGCACAGGCGGTGTCCCTTTGCCTGCAGGTTCTGATTATTCTTGGGTTGATGGTAGAATAAAATTCAATTCTGATAGTAGAAAAGCCTTTAGTTATAACGTTTCTGGGCAATATGGGAGTTTTTATAATGGTACAAAATTAACGGGAGCTGTTAATGCGGGCTATAAATTTCGCCCTTTTGGTAGCCTTTTTGTCTCTGCTATTTTTAACGATGTGCAACTGCCATCTCCACATAGCAGCAATAGTTTCTGGTTAATTGGGCCAAGGCTCGATTTAACCTTCACAAATAGTTTATTCCTTACTACTTTTGTGCAGTATAATGAGCAAGCCGATAACGTTAACATTAACGCCCGCTTTCAATGGCGTTTTGCACCGGTATCTGATTTGTTTATTGTTTATACCGATAATTATTTCCCATCAGATTTTGGGGTAAAAAACAGAGCGATTATTCTAAAATTATCGTACTGGTTAAATTTATAAAAGCATAAAAATGGCATTCAGTTTTTTTAAAAGAAAAAAGAAAAAAGAAGGAGCGCACGAGCATTACCATTCTTTAACAGTTACCGAGGTTGTAAACGAAACAGCCGATGCAATCAGCATTGTGTTTGCGCAGCCAACTCCAAAATTTGAATATAAGTCAGGTCAGTTTTTAACCTTAATTTCTGATATCAAGGGCAAGAGTGTGCGTAGAGCATACTCTTTAAGTTCATCTCCATACACCGATGAAACATTGGCCGTAACTATAAAACGAGTGGATGGTGGCTTAATGTCGAATTACCTGAACGATACCATAAAAGCAGGTGATAAAATTGATGTAATGGAGCCAATGGGCAATTTTACTACTGAGTTTAATGCCGATAACAAACGCCATATTGTTATGTTTGGTGGAGGTAGTGGTATTACTCCATTGATGTCGCACGCTAAGTCTGCACTTACACAAGAACCGAAAAGTATTGTTTCGTTAATTTATGCCAACCGTGATATTGACTCTATCATTTTTAAAGATGCATTTCAAGATTTGGCCATTAAATACGAAGGCCGATTTAGAGTAATTCATATTTTAGATAATGCCCCGTTAGAATGGCAAGGTCCTTCTGGCTTACTTAATCATGATATGCTTACCGACCTTTTTGAGCGTATTCCTAATTGGGGAATTGGCCAAACCACTTACATTATGTGTGGCCCAGAGGGAATGATGAATAACGTGGAAACTTTATTGACAGAGCAAAATATTCCTGCTGACAAAGTGTTTAAAGAGAGCTTTGTGGCTGGTACTATTAATAAAGATGAGTCTGCTGCTTCTACTACTGATATTCAAGAACGCACGGTTAAAGTTATTTACGATGATGAGGAGTTTGAGATAAAAGTAAAGCCCAAAGAAGCCATCTTAGATGCAGCATTGAAAATGGAAATAGATTTGCCATTTTCTTGCCAAAGTGGTTTATGTACTGCTTGCCGCGGTAAGTGTACTTCGGGTAAGGTTGTTATGGATGAAGAAGAAGGGCTTTCCAAAGCAGAAATTGAAGCTGGGTATGTTTTACCTTGCGTGGCTCACCCTTTAACCGATGACGTTATAATTGAAATTGGGTAGAGGAGACGTTAGATTATTAGACTTAAGACACAAGACTGTCTAGTTCTTACGTCATTCTGAGGACTTTTCCCGAAGAATCTCTTACTTATCAATTATAATTTTTATATCCAACATCTTTTATCTTGTGTCTTACGTCTAGTATCTTTTGTCTTTAATCTAGTAATCTAATATCTCATTCCATGAAACGAATATACCTTCCAACCACTTTTAAAGTAACCACTTGGGATGCCCTTAAGCCTTACTTCGATGAGCTCATAGCTAGAGCGATAAACTCTAAGGAAGAGCTGGTTCAATGGTTTAAAGATAACAGCGAATTAGGTGCAGTAGTGTCTGAGGACATGGCTTGGCGTTATATCAAAATGACCTGCGATACAGAAAATGAATCGATCCGTATTCATTTCAACGACTTTGTACAAAATATCCAGCCGCAAATTGCACCCATATCAGATGCACTTAATAAAAAGGCTGTTAATATTCCTTTCTTGAAAGAACTTGAAAAAGAAGAAGGGTATGACATTATGATTCGGGAGATTCAAAAAGAAATTGACCTTTTTAGAGAAGAGAATATCCCCTTGTTTACTGAAATGCAGACCGAGTCGCAAAAGTATGGGCAGCTAAACGGAGCAATGTCTATTGAGTTAGATGGAGAAGAACTAACGATGCAGCAAGCAGGAGTGGAGCTGCAATCTACCGATCGGGAGCACCGAGA
>CAZDQR010000405.1:0-2633 GCA_964507315.1 uncultured Roseivirgaceae bacterium | reverse complement strand
AGTTTAAAAGGAGCTTCTCCTAAAGATTTTGAAGCAGGATCTAACATCTTTCAACAAAATACAACGAACCTAGATTTTAGTAAGTTTTACAACGATACATTCTCTGGCCTAAACATGGCGTTTGGTGCTGAATATAGAGTAGAAAACTATCAAGTTATTGCAGGTGCTGAAAACTCGTATTTAACGTATGATAATAACAAAATACCAACTGTTGGTGGCCAAGGTGGAGCTACTAATGCACTAGGTGAGTCTTTGCCTGGTACTTCTCAAGTATTTGGCGGATTTACTCCTCAAAATGCAGTTAATAAGTACAGAAACAGTATTGCAAGTTATGCAGATTTAGAAGTTGATTTTACAGATTGGTTATTAATTAGTGGTGCTGCTCGTTACGAGAGTTTCTCTGATTTTGGTAACACATTTAATTAAAAGTTAGCTACTAGAGTTAAGGCAACTGATTTTCTTAATTTTAGAGGTGCTTATAGCACAGGTTTTAGAGCCCCCTCTTTACATCAGCAATTCTTTAGCAGAAGTAGTACTATTTTTAATTCAAATGGTGTAGCTGAAGAAGTTGGATTGTTTAAAAACAACAGCGAATTAGCAAGCTTATTAGGGATTGATAAATTAAAGCAAGAAACTTCTCAGAGTTTGAGCTTAGGAGCTACTGCTAATGTAGGCGACTTCTCTTTTACAGTAGATGCCTATCAAATTACTATTGAAGATAGAATTGTATTATCAGGTAAATTTAGCCCAACACCTGCATTGCAGCCAATATTTGATGCAGCAGGAGCTGGTAAAGCGCAGTTTTTAGCTAATGCAGTTGATACTAAAAACACAGGTATCGATGTTGTTCTTGGTCATCAATTAGAAATTGGTAGTAATATGCATTTAAGCAGTTCGTTTGCCGCAACTTTCTCAACTACAGAAATAACTAATATTAACGTACCTTCTAAAATTGCAGCGGAAGGCTTAAGCGGAGATTTCTTTGATGCTCAGGAAGAAGCTTTTTTAACAATTGCTCGTCCTAGAACAAAATGGAATTTAACAGAAATGTTTACAGCTAATAGCTGGTCAGTAATGTTACGTTTTGCTTACTTCGGTGAAGTAACTGATCCAGATCAATTAGGTGGTCAGCCAAGAGTTGAAGGAGCTACTATTGATCCTTTAGCTGTTTATGGTGGTAAATTAGTAACTGATTTGTCTTTATCTAAAACGTTTAACGAAAACACTACAATTACATTGGGTGCTAACAACTTGTTAGACACTTATCCAGACGAAAACAGACCTGGTAGCCAGTCAAATGCATCTTTCCCTTATTCAAGAAGAACTTCACAGTTCGGATTTATGGGTAGATATGTATTTGCTAAATTGAGCTTTACTTTATAGTAAAACACAAGCTAGTTTTTAGCTATCACATTAAAAGACCACTTCGTAAGCATACGGAGTGGTCTTTTTTTATACACCAAACTGTACATTATTGAACAAATTAGATTGAGAATAGCCCCGTATAGGCGTATTACCTATTGGCATTATTATTGGGTAAGAAACAATGTGAAACAAAACAAAACCACTTTGATTTTCGGTATTCTCTTAGCCGTTCTGGTAACTGTATTAATAGTAGTACAAATCAATAATACTCCTCTTAAAAAAGAATCTGAGGCAATTGAAAATGCTTCGATAACTCCAATAGTGAAAAAAGGATTATTGATGATTAAAAGAATAGGTTCATTATAAGATTTCTTGTGCCTTGAAATTGAAAAGGAATTGAGGCCTATTGTATAATCATAAATCTCAACTACCCCGTCATTGTCTGGCGTAAGACCAGGAAATCCCTTCTACCGAGCCTGTTAATAGTACAGATGTGCAGTTCAAATAGAAAGAGAAAGAGATAGATTCTTCAGGCATCGCCTTCAGAATGACGTTTATTGATATGTAACCCTTGTTGGTGTTGTTTGCCAACAAGATGCTGATATTGGTTTTGTGGGTTGTTGGTCAAAAGGTCAGCAACAGTTAGGGAACTGTTCTAAAAGGTTATAACAAGCAGCTATCTTCTTTTATAAGATTTCTCGTACCTCGAAATAGAAAAGGAATATTGATGCCTATTGTATATCCATCAATCTCATCTACTTCGTCATTATCTGGCGTAAGACCAGGTAATCTCTAGGCGCTACCGCGCCTACTAATAGTGCAGGTACAAGTGCCACTGGCAGATATGAGTTTTGCAACATGGCTAGGGTGAGCCCTGAGATTATCGAGTCTAACGCTCGGCAATGGCGATATTATTGAGGTTAGAGCAAATAAACCGTGTCTTTTCTATTATTATCTCAAGTGCTATTGTTTCAGTTTCGGATTTGTAATCCCAAATAACTGGTTTAAGAGGTTAATACTGATAAGCAGCTATCTACTTTTATAAGATTTCTTGTACCTCGATAGAAAAGGAATATTGATGACTATTGTATAATCATAAATCTCATCTGCTTTGTCATTATCTGGCGTAAGACCAGGTAATCTCTAGGCACTACCGCGCCTATTTATAGCATAAATATGTACCAATAAAAAAAGGGTAGGTTCTTACGATCCTACCCTTTAATAAAAACACAGTTAAGGTTTTATATCTTTCTCATTCGTAAGCTCAA
>CAZDQR010000404.1:0-2646 GCA_964507315.1 uncultured Roseivirgaceae bacterium | reverse complement strand
TATATACATCGGGATCTACCGGAAAACCTAAAGGTGTTGTAATAGGACATGATAATGTTGTTAGTTTACTTAAAGGAGCGCAGCCTCTTTTTGATTTTACGTCAAAAGATATATGGGTATTGTTTCATTCATATTGTTTTGATTTTTCTATATGGGAACTATTCGGGTCGTTATCAACTGGAGGAAAACTATTGATTTTATCTAGAGAAGAGGTTTGCAACCCAGAATCTCTTGTTGAGTTAATGTATGAAAACAATGTTACTGTTTTAAATCAAACTCCAAGTTCATTCTATAATTTGAGTCAAATTTATCTAAGTAAGATAAAGGAATCTTCTAAGTTACGATATGTTATTTTTGGAGGAGAGGCTTTAAATCCTGAAGCTTTAAAAAAGTGGAATAATAGTTATCCGAAATGTAAATTAATTAATATGTTCGGTATAACAGAAACGACCGTGCATGTTACATTTAAGAGATTACTGCCGAATGATTTTTCTAGTTCTGTTAGAAATATAGGAAAAGTACTGCCTTCGTTAGATGTTTATATTTTAGGTGATAATTTACAATTGGTGACACTTGGGATTATAGGCGAGATTTGTATCGGTGGGGATGGTTTGGCCAGAGGCTATTTAAATCGTCCAGATTTGACAAAGGAGAAGTTTGTATCGCATCCTTTTAAGGAAGGCAAGCGTATGTATCGCTCGGGAGATTTAGGGAGATGGCTACCCGATGGAAACCTTGAGTTTATAGGTAGGAAGGATGACCAAGTAAAGATACGAGGACATCGCATAGAGTTAGGGGAGATTGAATATGCTTTACAGCAGCAAGAAGGCATAGATAGTTGTTGTGTAGTCGCAAAGGATTTAGAAACAGGAGACAAAGAATTGGTAGCTTATTTTGTAGGAGATGCAACTTTAACCACTTTAGAGTTACGTCATGTATTATCATTACAATTACCAAGTTATATGGTGCCTAGTTATTTTGTGCCTTTGGAAGCACTTCCATTGACAAATAATGGTAAGATTAATAAAAAGGGATTACCCAATCCTAAAGGGTTAGGATTATCGAGCGGAGTTGTTTATGTTGCTCCAAGAAATGACATAGAGCAAGCATTAGCAAGTATTTGGAGTGACGTATTGGGACTGCCAATAGAAACGATAAGCATCCATTCAAATTTCTTTGAGTTAGGAGGCCATAGTTTAAAGACCTTAAAGCTTTCAGGTCGTATTTATAAGGATCTAGGGGTTAAGGTTAACATTCAAGAATTATTTATTCATAATGTTTTATGCGCACAGTCCGAATTTATAGCAGGTCAAAGCAAGCAGGCGTATGACCATATTCCTTTGGCCGAAGCATCGGAGAGTTATGTGTTGTCCTCATCTCAACGTAGGTTATATGTATTAAGCCAGTTTGAGTCAGCCAATGTCGCCTATAATATGCCAAGTATTCACAGGTTTAATTCTGTTGATCGAGAAGTGTTGGAGTCTTCATTTAGAGATTTGATAGCGCGTCATGAGTCCTTACGAACGGTTTTTAAGGAAGATGCTTCCGGAGATATTTTTCAGTATATTTTACCAGACTCATCCTTTAAGTTAGATTATTGGGATGCATTAGATGTTGAAGATACTGTTCTTTCTGGGCGTATGTCTTCGTATCGTACAGCACCTTTTAATTTATCAGAAGGGCCTTTGCTTCGAGGCGCTTTAGTCAAGGTAGGCGCAGATCAATATGTTTTTGTTTATGTGATGCATCATATTATTAGTGATGGAGTTTCGATGGATGTGTTGTATGAAGAGTTGATTCGTATGTATCATTCTAAGTTAGATCAACAGGAGATTTCATTACCTGGGTTAAGGATTCAATATAAGGATTATGCCGTATGGGAACAGGGTCAGTTGGCAGAGGGGTTATTATCATCTTCACGTGATTATTGGTTAGGTGTTTTCCAGAGTGATTTGACAGTATTGACTTTACCTACAGATTACCCACGCCCATTGATGAAGAGTTATAAAGGCGGTATTGTTAAGAGGGTGTTTGATAAGTCTACCTATGAAGGGTTTAAGAGATTATTAGGTTCAGACACGACTGTTTTTATGGGTCTGCTTAGTTTGGTAAATGTATTATTGAATAAGTATAGCGGGGCATCAGATCTCATTGTAGGGAGCCCGAGTTCAGGTCGAGAACATATTGATTTAGAGGGTCAGATTGGATTTTATGTAAATACATTAGCCTTCCGAAGCGCTTTAGATTTAGAGTCCGATTTTCAGACTTTGTTATCAGAAGTACGAGCGGTTTGTTTGTCGGGTTATACGCATCAACTGTATCCCTTTGATGCTTTAGTAAATGAGTTGTCTTTATCACGAGATACGGGTCGTCATCCATTATTTGATGTGATGTTGACTTATCAAGATATGGGACCTTCTTTGGGAGTTACTTTATCAGAAGATACAATAGAACAGGATCATGTAGTAAGCAAGTTTGATTTAACGTTTAATTTTGTTGAGCAAGATGGCGTGTTAGGCTTAGGTATAGAATACAGTAGTGATTTGTATAAGGCTTCAACGATAAATCGTATGCTAAATCATATAGAAGAACTATTAACCTCAATAGTCTCCCATCCAACAGAATCACTAAAAGAATTAAACTATG
>CAZDQR010000403.1:0-2662 GCA_964507315.1 uncultured Roseivirgaceae bacterium | reverse complement strand
GAATTACGTCCATTAGTGCCGTTAGATGGTGGTCGATTTGCTACGTCTGATTTAAATGATCTATATAGAAGAGTAATTATCCGTAATAATCGTTTAAAGCGATTGATGGATATTAAAGCACCAGAAGTAATTCTTAGAAATGAGAAACGTATGCTTCAGGAAGCGGTAGATTCTCTTTTTGATAACTCAAGAAAAGTAAATGCGGTAAGAGCAGATGGTAATAGAGCCTTAAAATCTTTAAGTGATATGCTTAAAGGTAAGCAAGGTCGTTTCCGTCAGAATTTATTAGGTAAAAGGGTTGATTATTCAGGTCGTTCTGTAATTGTTGTAGGACCAGAATTAAAACTTCACGAATGTGGATTGCCTAAAGGAATGGCTGCAGAGCTATTTAAGCCTTTTGTGATCAGGAAACTGATTGAAAGAGGAATAGTTAAAACGGTTAAATCTGCGAAGAAAATTGTTGATAGAAAAGATCCTGTTATTTGGGATATTCTTGAAAACGTATTGAAAGGGCACCCAGTTATGCTTAACCGTGCTCCTACATTGCACCGTTTAGGTATTCAGGCGTTTCAACCAAAATTAATCGAAGGTAAAGCTATTCAACTTCACCCATTAGTATGTACAGCATTTAATGCGGATTTTGATGGTGATCAAATGGCGGTTCACGTTCCTTTAGGGCACGAAGCTATTTTAGAAGCCTCTCTATTAATGTTATCATCTCATAATATTCTTAACCCTGCCAACGGTGCACCTATTACAGTGCCATCTCAGGATATGGTGTTAGGTTTATACTATGTAACTAAGGGTAGAAAAACAACTAAAGAATTCCCTGTTAAAGGAGAAGGAATGGTGTTTTATAATGCAGATGAAGTAATCATCGCATTAAATGAAGAAGTGCTTTCGAAAAATGCGTATATCAAATTACGTACAAAAGTAAGAAACGAAGAAACTGGCGAGTTAGAAGATCAATTAGTTGAAACTGTTGCAGGTAGAGTACTAGTTAATCAGTTTGTTCCTGAAGAAGTTGGTTACATTAATAAGTTGCTTTCTAAAAAAGAGCTTCAAAAAATTATTGCAACCATCTATAATATTTCAGGGTCAGCAAGAACGGCTAACTTCCTAGATGATATTAAAACATTAGGTTTCCAAGCTGCCTATAAAGGTGGATTATCTATGGGACTTAATGATGTAATGGTTCCTGTTGAAAAAGAAGGGCTTGTTGCAAAAGCAAAAGAAGAAGTAGATGCTGTATGGAATAATTACTATATGGGTCTAATTACTGATAATGAGCGTTATAACCAAGTAATTGATATTTGGACAAGAATTAACTCTCAGCTTACAACTACCTTAATGGATCAGTTGGAAGCAGATCAGCAAGGATTTAACTCTATTTATATGATGATGCACTCAGGAGCCAGGGGTTCTAGAGAGCAAATTCGTCAGTTAGGTGGAATGAGGGGCTTAATGGCTAAACCTCAGAAAAACATTGCAGGTTCTGTAGGTGCTATTATTGAAAATCCAATTTTATCTAACTTTAAAGAAGGACTGGATGTAATTGAGTACTTTATTTCTACTCACGGTGCTCGTAAAGGACTAGCGGATACTGCTCTTAAAACAGCCGATGCAGGTTACTTAACCAGACGTTTGGTAGATGTTTCTCAAGATCTTGTTATCAACGAAACAGATTGTGGAACCTTAAGAGGTTTAGTTGTTTCTGCTTTAAAAGATAATGAAGATATAGTAGAGTCATTATCTGAACGTATTTTGGGTAGAGTTAGTGTTCACGATATTTTTGATCCTATCACAGAAGAATTGATTATTGCTTCAGGAGATGAAATAACAGAAAAAATAGCTAAGCGAATTGATGGCACGAGTATTGAAGAAGTTGAAATTCGCTCGATATTAACGTGTGAAACTAAGCGTGGTGGATGTGTTAAATGTTACGGACGTAACCTTGCCACTGGTAAAATGGTAAATATGGGCGAGGCAGTTGGTGTAATTGCAGCTCAGTCTATTGGTGAACCAGGTACGCAACTTACGTTAAGAACGTTCCACGTTGGTGGTACGGCATCTAACATTGCTGTTGATGCACAAATTTCTGCTAAATTCGATGGTAAATTAGAGTTTGAAGGAGTTCGAACGATTGAAACTACCAATGCTGATGGCGATATGGTTAATGTGGTAATGGGACGAACAGGCGAGATTAAGATCATTGATCCTAAATCGAAACAAGTGCTTATTAGCAATAATGTACCTTATGGTTCATTTATTACAGTTACCGAAGGAGACAAAGTTAAGAAAGACGATAAAATGTGTTTCTGGGATCCTTATAACGCTGTTCTTTTAAGTGAGTTTGACGGTAAGGTTGAGTTTGAAGCTGTTATTGAAAATGTTACTTTTAAAGAAGAATCTGATGAGCAAACTGGTCACAGAGAAAAAGTAATTATCGATACAAAAGATAAAACGAAAAACCCATCTATTATTATTAACGGTAAAGAAGAATCTAAAGGATATAATATTCCTGTTGGAGCTCACCTTGCGGTTGAAGATGGCGATAAATTGAAAGCTGGACAGGTAATGGCTAAGATTCCAAGAACGATGAGTAAGTCACGTGATATTACAGGTGGTCTTCCTAGAGTTACGGAATTATTTGAAGCACGTA
>CAZDQR010000402.1:0-2667 GCA_964507315.1 uncultured Roseivirgaceae bacterium | reverse complement strand
CCATGGCTTGAATGATACGTTTCGTCCATATCAGGAACCTGCAACGAGTGAGACCCATCTTCGGTGATAAACAACTTAACTTCTCTCTCCATTTTTTTATCAATTATTAATTGATTATTAAAAATTGATAATTATGCTTTCACAATCAACACATTTGCGTATGCTGCAACTCCATCTGTTCTACCCACAAACCCTAATTTTTCAGAAGTAGTCGCTTTAATTGATATGTCGTCCAAGTCAATTTCCATTACAGAGCTCAAAACTTTGCACATGTTAGAGATATGCGGGTTTACTTTAGGGGCTTCTAGCGCGATGGTAGAATCAATGTTGCCGATGGTATAGCCTTTTTCTTTAACTAGAGCTACTACGTCTTTAAGTAAAATTTTAGAATCAATACCTTTAAATGCAGCATCCTGATCAGAGAAATGGTAGCCAATATCTCGTAAATTAGCAGCACCAAGTAAGGCATCGCAAATAGCATGAATAAGCACATCTGCGTCTGAATGCCCAACGGCACCTTTACTATGTTCAAGCTTAATGCCTCCTAGCCAGAAATCTTTTCCACTTTCAAGCTTGTGCACATCATACCCAAATCCGGTTCGTATTTTCATTGCTTAAAATTTAATTTGAGGATGCTCTATAAAACATGGTACTTGCGTTGGATTCTTTTAAGATGGCATTTGCCATTTTATTGATATCTTCAATGCTTATCTGTTTTATAATTTCCAATTCTTTATTTGTTCTATCTAAGTCGTTTATGATAAAACCATAAGCCAAATTCATTGCTCTATCAAGTAAATCAATATCGCCAAAGGCGTGAGAGGCAAGTGCTTGGTTTTTGGCTTTTTCTAAATCTAGCTCTTCTACGCCCTGTGATAAAAATCGGTTAATTATCTTATCTACTTCCTCCTCCGCTTTTTCAAAAGTAGTGCCATTGGTAAGTTTGCCCGAAATAACAAGCAGACCAGGATCTGCAGAGCCTAATACATAAGCGGCAAGGTCTGTAAAAATGGAGTTATCTTCAACTAATTGTGCATATAATAAGGAGGATTTTCCTCGCCCAAGTATATCGCTTAGTAAATCAGCAATATAATAATCGAGTGTGTTTCTGCCCGGCATATGATACACTTTATAAAAAGCATCGACCGGTACCGAAGCTTTCACTTCTAAATGTCTTTTCTCTACTTGTTTGGGTTCAATGGAGACGTTTCTTATTATTTTCTTCCCTTTAGGAATGTTACCAAACCATTTTTTTGCTAGTTCAAACCCTTTTTCTGTAGTTACATCACCTGCCAAAACTAGCACTGCATTATTAGGTATATAATAGGTGTTAAAAAATGCTCGTACATCCTCCATCTTAGCATCTTCTATTTGCTGTAAATTTTTGCCAATGGTAGGCCATTGGTATGGATGCTGTTTATAAGTAAGCTCTCTTAATTTGTGCCAAACATCGCCATAGGGCTGATTAAGATAGCGCTGTTTAAATTCTTCAATAACAACTTTTCGCTGAACTTCTAATCCCTTTTCATTAAAAGCGAGCCCTAGCATTCTATCGGATTCTAACCACAAACCGGTTTCAATATTCTCTGCGGGTACTGTTAAATAATAATTGGTGTAATCAGGTGTGGTAAATGCATTGTTTTCTCCTCCAGCTTTTTGTAAAGGCTCATCATACGAGGGTATATTAATGGAACCACTAAACATTAAGTGCTCAAATAAATGGGCAAAGCCCGTTTTGTCACTAGTCTCGTCTCTAGAGCCCACATTATAGGCAACATTTATTACCACAACCGATGAACTAGGGTCGGGATGAACCACTACCTTAAGGCCATTCTCTAAATCTATTTGTTCGTATTCAATCATATTTATTCGCAGGGCGAAAGCCCATGTGGTTTAATGCCCCGAACTTCGGGTTGGAAATAAATTCTAATTATTATTCCAAAGGCTTTGTCTCGTAGTTTATTACTCAAACTCAAAAGTAATTTTAATACCATACAAAGCAACTACTAATCAACTCAACTTTTATTAGTAAACATTTGTCATTCCCCTTTTACCAATTGACCTTTGCTAACCAACTTTTTAAGTAAACATTCTACATTTAGATATGTCAAAAATAAAATTTAACAGAGGCAAGTACACCAATAAAAAGCTTCTATCTATTTATAAAGCGCTTATTACGCCCCGATTAATTGAAGAGAAAATGTTAATTCTCTTACGGCAAGGTAAAATTTCGAAATGGTTTTCGGGTATTGGGCAAGAAGCCATTTCTGTAGGTGCCACTTTAGCTTTAAAAAAAGAGGAGTATATTTTACCAATGCATCGGAATTTAGGCGTATTTACTTCTCGAGATATTCCATTAAGTAGGTTGTTTGCACAATTTCAAGGTAAATTATCTGGTTTTACAAAAGGCCGTGATCGTTCATTCCATTTTGGCACCAACGAGTTTAATATTGTTGGAATGATTTCACACCTTGGCCCTCAATTGGCCGTAGCTGATGGCATTGCCTTGTCCGATTTGGTTAATGGCAGAGGTGCCACAACAATGGTGTTTACAGGTGATGGTGGTGCTAGTGAAGGTGATTTTCATGAAGCCTTAAATGTAGCTTCTGTGTGGAATTTGCCTGTTATTTTTATGATTGAGAATAATGGATATGGGCTTTCAACGCC
>CAZDQR010000401.1:0-2672 GCA_964507315.1 uncultured Roseivirgaceae bacterium | reverse complement strand
CTTTATAGATTGGAATAATGATCAGTACCAATTTTTTAGAAGGAATTTAATTTATGAAACCAATGGCAACCAAGAAGGGTTCGTAAACGAAACTCAATTAGATGCCAGTGCGCTTAAAAGCGGAAGAGATCAATACCGAAGAACTAGAGATATGATGGTCATATTTGGTGTAATCTTTTATATGATGAACATTGTGGATGCACATGTGGATGCGCATTTAATTGAATTTGATGTAAATGAAGACCTTTCGGTTCAATTAACACCTTCTGTTCAACCTGTAATAAACAATCGATTAAGCACAGGACTAACCTTTTCTGTAAAATTTTAGCCTATGAAAATCGCATTAGTTGGATATGGAAAAATGGGAATTGCCATTGAAAACCTGTCGGCAGTAGCAGGGCATACAATCTCTCATAAAATTGGCAAAGAAAATCAAGAGGATCTGGCAAGAATAAATGATATCAATACAGATATAGTTATTGAGTTTAGTGACCCATCCATTGCAGTAAAAAACATATTGTATTGTTTAAATAATAACTTACCAGTGGTGTGTGGCACTACAGGATGGTTAGCAGAATGGGATACCATTATGGATGCATGTACAGCCAATAATGGCAGTTTTTTTTACGCTTCTAATTATAGCATTGGCGTTAATTTATTCTTTAAAATAAATGAGTTCGCAGCTAAATTAATGTCTAAGCAAGCCTATAATGTTGTGGTAGAAGAAATTCATCATACCGAAAAAAAAGATAGCCCAAGTGGCACGGCCATAACCATAGCAGAACCCATTATTAAGGAACAACAGATGACAGGGTGGGTAAATATGGCATCATCTACCAAGAAAGAAATTGGCATTATTTCTAAAAGAGAGGCCAACCTGCCAGGCACACACACCGTTAGCTACACTTCTGCAGTAGATGAAATAAACATGACCCACATTGCCCACACTAGAAAAGGCTTTGCAAAAGGTGCATTGGCCGTAGCCGAGTGGATTTATAATACCAATGCCAAAGGAATGTTAAACATGGATAATTATTTAACGTTTTAAGAAAAGCTATTTCATTGGAAAATAGAATAATATAATCATCCTTTGTGAGTTTTAATTTTTAACGGTCAAAAAAACTCAACAGAAAACAGTAGAAATGGAAACAGAACATAAAGAAAAGAAAAGCTTTCTAAGCTTCTTAGGATTTAAGAAAAAGGAAGAAAAGCCAAAGTCGAAAATAAAAGAATGGACGGATGCTATTGTATTTGCCGTTATTGCTGCCACTATTATCCGTTGGTTAATTATGGAAGCATTTACAATCCCTACTCCTTCCATGGAAAAATCATTATTGGTAGGAGATTTTCTATTTGTAAGTAAGATGCATTATGGAGCAAGAACAGCTGCTACACCGCTACAAGTCCCTCTTACACACCAATATATTTGGGGCACAAAAATCCCATCTTACCTAGATTGGATTCAACTTCCTCAGTATAGATTACCAGGTTTTTCAAGTGTAAAACGCAATGATGTTGTAGTTTTTAATCATCCAACAGAATTAGAATATCCCGTGGATTTAAAAACCAATTACATTAAAAGATGTATTGGGGTTGCTGGTGATAAATTAGAGGTTAAAGATATGCAGATATATATCAATAACGAGTTGGTGGAGAACCCAGAGGGGATGCAGTATAAATATTTTATTAAAACTACTGAAAACTTAAATCAGCGTATTTTTAAGAAATATAACATCACCGAAGTGTACCAAATGGGTGAAGGCTATTTAGTATTTACAGAACCAAGAACTGCACTTGAACTTGAAAAGTTATCATTTATTACCAGTGTTACAGTAGCAGAAGCCCAAGAAGGACAAGCCGAAAGCCGTATTTACCCCGATGCAAGTAAATACCCTTGGAACACCGATTTCTGGGGACCTATGGTAATACCTGCCGAAGGTATGGTTATTGATATTAATGATGAAACACTTACGAAATATGGCTATGTAATTCAGTTTTACGAAAGTAATGAGGTAGTTGATATTGCTAATGGCACGTTAAAAATAGATGGAGAAGGAGTTACTTCTTACACCTTTAAACAAGACTATTATTTTATGATGGGCGACAACCGACATAACTCCTTAGATTCAAGATTTTGGGGATTTGTGCCCGCTGACCACGTTGTGGGTAAGGCCTTATTTATTTGGATGAGTATTGACCCTAACGGAGGGTTTACTGATAAAATTAGATGGAACAGGTTGTTTAATTTAATCGATTAAGACATTGTACTGGCTTGTGAAGACACAAGCCAGTCTACCCTATCGTCATACTCCGAATTTCCTCTCTGGAAATATCGGAGTATCTCTTTCCTATTATAAAAAGCATACAGCATGTTTTGCTAAACTATCAAGGCTCGGTTGAGCCATAAGGTTGTCTGGTCTTACGCCAGACAATGACACGAGATAACGTTTTTCATTCAAATAGATGCTTAAGGCCAAGCCTTCAAAATGATGATACTAATTGCCTAAAATCAAGTCTTCTGTTTCTTCTTTTTCGCAGCAGGAAAAAGGATGTTATTCAGAATAAGTCGATAGCTGGGAGAGTTAGGATGCAAATTTAAATCTGTTGGCTCCTCCCCTACAAAATGCTGATAATCCTCTGGGTCGTGGCCACCATAAAAGGTCCAGAATCCT
>CAZDQR010000400.1:0-2701 GCA_964507315.1 uncultured Roseivirgaceae bacterium | reverse complement strand
AATTCTTGATACCCTTAAAAAGGTAGGAAGTTTTTTAATGGATGTTCACTCACAAAATGAGACACTTCAATTAGGCGCTACTAATTTTCAGCTGGATTTAATTGATGCTTACTCTGAGAGTAAATTTTTAGCGAAATCATACACTACACTTTATTTAGATTTTAAAGAAAAAGAAAGCGCATACAACCAATTATTGCAAGATGGAGATGCCTTACAAAAAGAAGCAGATTATAACTCTTTCCTTCTACAAGAACTTGTTCAGCTAAACTTAGATGCAAAAGAACAAGAGCCTCTTGAAGAAGAATTAAAGGTGCTGGAAAATGCAGAAGAGATTAAAATTAAGCTTAGTGAGGCGGTTCAAAATTTAACAGATGCAGAACATGGCAGCTTAGAAAAATTACAATCTGTAAAAATGTTATTAAAGCAGCTTTCAGGATTCGGCCCACAGTTTGAAAAATTAGACAGCCAATTTGAACAAGCATTTATTGAACTAAAAGAGCTTACAAGAGATTTAGAAAATGAAGAAGAGGGTGTATCGGTCGATTTTGAGAAAACCGAAACTGTAAAACAGCGGCTAAGTACAATTTATACTTTGCAAAAAAAGCATCAAGTAAGTTCTATTCAAGGCCTTCTTGACATACAGGCATCGTTGGAATCTAAAACCTTTGCTGCCAGCAATTTAGAAGAAGCCAAAGAACAAGCAAAGCTCTTAGTTATAAATACTGAGAAAAAAGCATTGGCCGCAGCCAAAACATTAAGTAAAAAACGGTTAAGCAGCACTTCCCAATTTACGAATACGATCAAATCATTGATCGCTCCTTTGGGTATTCCAGATGCACAACTAACCATAGAAACTGGCCTTAAACCTCTTGGTCCTAGAGGCATAGATGAGTTGAAAATATTATTTAGTGCAAATAAAGGAGTTGCTCCTCAATCATTAAAACAGGCGGCATCCGGTGGTGAATTTTCTAGGTTAATGTTTTGTATTAAGTACTTACTTGCAGACAAAACTGCCTTGCCAACAATTGTTTTTGATGAAATAGATACTGGCATTTCCGGTGAAATTGCTCTAAAAATGGGAACGATGATGCAGGCAATGGCAAAAAACCATCAAGTGATTGCAATAAGTCATTTACCACAAATTGCCGCCAAAGGGGATGCTCATTATTTTGTTTATAAAGACAACTCCTCAACTAGGGCTGTAAGTAGCATTAAAGAGCTTACTAATGAGCAAAGTGTTAAAGCCATTGCACAGATGATTGGCGGTAATGATGCCTCTTCAAGTGCTTTTGAAAGTGCTCGCGAACTAATGCAAGAATAAAAACTACCTGCATGTTCGATTTAGAAATGCAGGCATTTTTAAGATTAATAAGCCCTTATTTTTTTTCAGGAAGAAATTCCTCTAATTTTTCATGTAGCTTTTCGCCTCTCAAGTTTTTAGCAACAATTACCCCATTAGGATCCAAGATAATAGAGTGTGGGATAGCTCTAATACCATAAATTTCGGAGGTAGCATTTTGCCAGCCTTGCAAGTCAGACACATGGTTCCAATCTAATTCATCTTTAGCAATTGCCTTTATCCATTTTTCTCTATCTGTATCATACGAAACACCTAAAATGTCAAATCCTCTTTCATGGTATTTATTATAAGCAGCAACAACATTAGGATTCTCCGCACGACAAGGGCCACACCAGGATGCCCAAAAATCAATCAATAAATAGTTCCCTCTAAAGCTATCTAAGGATATTTGAGAACCAGTAGAATCAGCTTGTGTGAATACTGGGGCCTCCATTCCTACTTGTACTTTACGCCAAGTAGCCATATTCTTCTTTAGCTGTTTTACATAAACAGAACTATCCAAACTAGGGTTAAATAACGCCACTAAAGAATCTATTTCTTCTAATTGCTCATCCGAATAATACTTTCGAGTTGCCATTTTAGGCGCCAAAATATTATCCATATTATCGCTCATAAAACGGTCGTCATTCTTACCAGATGCTTTCTCTATTACATCATAAAGGCCTTCAACACGAGCAACTTCAGCAGTGTCGTTCATTTCTTTTGCGGCTTGCCATTGCATATAAAGTGTGTCGGAATCCACCCAAATCTCTTCTTTAAGTTGATTATAAGCATACTGCTTATCATTTAGCTCTGTACCTGTAACAACAGCTTTATAAAGCGTGTCAACATTTGCTACTAAGCTAATAATTCCTTTTTCTAACACAACTTCTGCTGAGCCTCGTTTACCATCAACGGAAATTCGACCAACCAATGGCAAAATTGATTCTTGCTCACCGCTCAACGTAGCCCCCTTAGTAAAATATAAAGAATCAATAGTAACAGTTTCTTTATCTACCCGCTTGGTAAGTTTTACCAAGGTAGAATCTTCGATACCTGTTAATGAAAGCTTAATGGAATAGGAGCTCGACTCTTTTTCTTGCGTGCAAGCCAAAAATGTCCAAATTGATAATACCGACAATAGTAATTTCGATTTCATTTTATTGTTATTAGGTTAGGAATAATATAATAAGCTTCATAAATACGCATTAAAAAATGTACTTACAACACTATTATTACCAATGGTTACATAATGATGTGGTAGAAATTTTACTCATAAAAAAATCCTCCGAACTGATAGCTATTAAGTCTATCGCTCGAAGGATTTTACTTCTATTAGTTGGCTTGTTGATTCAAAAGAAC
>CAZDQR010000399.1:148-2706 GCA_964507315.1 uncultured Roseivirgaceae bacterium | reverse complement strand
AAAACAGATACCTTCCTTCGAGAGTTGGAAGCAGAAAATTTAAACAATCTTTAACAATTATTTAAGACAGAAAAATGGCAAAAATTAATTTTGGCGGAGTAGAGGAAAACGTAGTAACACGCGAAGAATTTCCTTTAGATAAAGCATTGGAAACAATGAAAAACGAAACCATAGCCGTAATCGGATATGGTGTACAAGGGCCTGGTCAGGCATTAAATTTAAAAGATAATGGATTTAATGTAATCATTGGTCAGCGTAAAGAATCTAAAACTTGGGATAAAGCTATTGCAGATGGGTGGGTTCCTGGTGAAACATTATTCGAAATTGAAGAGGCCTGTGAAAAAGGAACGGTAATTCAATATTTATTGTCAGATGCAGCTCAAATCAAACTTTGGGATACTGTTAAGAAGCACTTAACCCCAGGTAAAACGTTATACTTCTCACACGGATTTGGTGTAACCTATAAAGACAAAACAGGCATTATACCTCCTACAGATGTTGATGTTGTTTTGGTCGCTCCAAAAGGATCTGGAACTTCGTTACGTAGAATGTTCTTAGAAGGTAGAGGCTTAAATTCTAGCTATGCTATTTACCAAGATGCAACAGGTAATGCTAAAGACAAAGTGGTTTCTTTAGGCATTGGCGTTGGTTCTGGCTATTTATTTGAGACTACTTTTATCAAAGAAGTAACGTCTGATTTAACAGGCGAAAGAGGTTCTTTAATGGGTGCAATTCAAGGGTTATTTAGAGCTCAGTATGAAGTGCTTCGTGAAAACGGTCACTCTCCATCAGAGGCATTTAACGAAACAGTGGAAGAAGCAACTCAATCACTATACCCATTGGTTGCTGAAAACGGAATGGATTGGATGTATGCTAACTGTTCAACAACAGCACAACGAGGTGCTTTAGATTGGATGGATCCTTTTTATGAAGCAACTAAGCCTGTGTTTGAGAAATTATACAAATCAGTAAAAGATGGAATTGAAGCGCAAAAGTCAATCGATTCTAACTCACAAGCTGATTACAGAGAAAAGTTAGAAGTCGAATTAAAAGCAATTGCTGACTCAGAAATGTGGCAAGCAGGTGCAGCTGTTCGTAAACTTCGCCCAGAAAATTAGATATTACTACAGTCGGTTCCTTTTATATGCTGAGGAACGAAGCATTTTATACAAAATGAAAGATTCTTCGTTCCTCAGAATAAAAAAATAAAGATTTGATACAACTAAAAAACATACAAGCAGCTGCCGAAAAGCTCCGAGGGGTTGTTAACAAAACTCCTTTGCTTATAAACTTAAATTTAAGCGAGCGATACGGTGCTGATATTCTGCTTAAGCGAGAGGATTTGCAAGTGGTGCGCTCTTACAAAATTAGAGGCGCCTATAATAAAATTGCTTCCTTAGAAAAGAGCGAAATCACTAATGGTGTTGTTTGTGCTAGTGCCGGGAATCATGCTCAAGGAGTGGCTTATGCGTGTCGGTTGTTGAATATCAAAGGCGTAATATTTATGCCAACACCAACGCCTAATCAAAAGGTAAAGCAGGTTAGAAATTTTGGCAAAGAGCATGTAGAAATTGTATTAGTAGGCGATACGTTTGATGAAGCAGCTAAAGAAGCGCAGGCTTATTGTGATGAAAATAAGGCAGCGTTTATACATCCGTTTGATGATATAAAAGTAATGGAGGGCCAGGGCACTGTTGGTTTGGAGATTTTAACAGATGCAGAAAGACCAATTGATTACTTAATTCTACCTATTGGTGGAGGAGGCTTGGCTTCGGGGGTAAGTACTTATTTTAAAACATTATCACCCGAAACTAAAATTATTGGAGTAGAACCAGAAGGGGCTCCATCAATGAAAAGAGCTTTTGAAGCTGGTAAAGTTATTACCCTCAATTCGATTAGTAAGTTTGTGGATGGTGCAGCTGTACAACGGGTTGGAGAAAAAACATTTGAAGTTTGCAGAAAAAACCTTGACCGGATACTTACTGTGCCAGAAGGAGAAATTTGCACAGATATTCTTCGCCTCTATAATGAGGATGCCATTGTGGTGGAGCCTGCAGGTGCGCTTAGTATTTCTGCGTTGAGTCAGTTAGGGGATGAAATTAAAGGTAAGCGAGTGATATGTATCGTAAGTGGTGGAAATAATGACATCACCAGAATGGCCGAAATTAAAGAACGCTCGATGCTTTATGAGGGATTGAAGCACTACTTTATGATTAATTTCCCTCAACGAGCTGGTGCCTTGCGAGAGTTTTTGGTGGATGTACTTGGCCCAACAGATGATATTACTCATTTTGAATATACGAAGAAAAATAGCCGTGATCGAGTGTCGGCATTAATTGGCATTGAACTTAAAAAGCATTCTGATTTTGATCATTTGATTGAGCGTTTAGATGCAAAAAACATTAAGTACGAACATTTAAATACGAAGCCAGAGATATTTCATTATTTGATATAGTCCTGCAATACATTGCAAAAAGGTGTTGTTTCCCAAAATTATAATCAACCAAGTATAATTAAGGATACCCGACCCCTGGCAACCAATAGGGTGGAAAAGTAGT
>CAZDQR010000399.1:0-138 GCA_964507315.1 uncultured Roseivirgaceae bacterium | reverse complement strand
GTATAATTAAAGGAGACCCTGAATTGTGAAAATTTTCAGGATAGGAAAGTTATTATTAATAAAGAGAAATTGAAAAATAAATCGCTTTACACACCAGAACTTGAACACGATTCGTGCGGAATCGGATTTGTTGCCCAT
>CAZDQR010000398.1:0-2732 GCA_964507315.1 uncultured Roseivirgaceae bacterium | reverse complement strand
CCAGCTCAAAATTTTGCATTTGCTTCTGCCCAAGGAGATATTGCCATGCGTATTCAAGGCAAGTACCCGAATAAAGGATTTGAAGAGGGTAAATTTTTGCTTGATGGAAGTACAACTGAGCACGATTGGACATTCATTCCTTTCGAACAAAACATAATGGATATAAATCCAGAAAGGGGCTTTGTTTCTTCCGCAAATCAATACCCTGCCGATTCCACTTACCCTTATTATATCACAGGCCGAAGTTATGAATCCTACCGAAACCGAAGAATTAATGATAGGTTGAGAGCCATGGACAGCATCATAGCTAAAGATTTAATGGGGCTCCAAAACGACAATTATAATTTAAAAGCAGCAGAATCTCTTCCCTACTTTTTATCTGTTGTAGATACATTAGAATTAAATATTCAAGAACAAGAAGCTTTAACCGTTCTTAAAAATTGGGATTTTTATAATACCATCGATGCCAATGGAGCTTCCTATTATGAAGCTTGGTGGGATACGCTTTACAGATTATCGTGGGATGAATTATTAGCCAGTAAGGTGTCTATGGGAAACCCAACAGCCTATAACACCATTAAATTACTCAAAGAAAATCCTTACTTTGAACTATTCGATTTAGAATCTAGCCCGGCTAAAGAAAACGGATACGACATCATTACTAAATCCTTTAAAGATATGGCAGTAGTAATGAATGAAAGAGCCCAAGACTCCACCATTTCTTTAAGTTGGCAAGATTATAAACAAACCCACATCAACCATTTATTGAAGTTAAAACCTTTTGGCACTCATAATATCCCCATAGGCGGCAATCATAATATTGTAAATGCTACCTCCGAAAGTCATGGGCCAAGTTGGCGAATGGTTGTTGATCTAGATCCGAATGGCGTAAAGGCTTATGGAGTTTACCCTGGTGGTCAATCGGGTAACCCTGGAAACTCTCATTATAATGATATGATTGACGATTGGGCTGCAGGCAAGTATTTTGACTTGTATTTAATGTCATCACCCGATGCTGAGCCAACTCATACATCCATTAAACAAACCTTAAATCCTAAAGATTAATTATCATGATACGATTTATAATTCAACTAATATTAGTGGTACTGCTTGCCTTTTTTGCTCAATACATACTGCCTTGGTGGGGAGTAATGTTAGGTGCAGGACTTGCCACCACCATTTTGTATAATAAAGGATTCTACTCTTTTTTAGCAGGGTTTGTAGGGGTTGGCGGCCTTTGGTTTTTTATAGCCAACAACCTTGATTCTGCCAACCAAAGCTTATTGAGTGGCAAAGTAGCTACACTGCTAGGTCTTTCGTCTAGTCTTCAATTAATTTTGGCCACTGCTTTAATAGGTGCGCTGATTGGAGGATTTAGTAGTCTTACAGGAAACCTATTTGTATCGATGCTTAGAAAAGAGAAAAAATCGAACTCTCCTTATTTCGAATAATTAAATTTCTAAAGCTTCAAAAATTCAATAGCTACTTTCTTAGTTTCTACATCGGTATATGAAACATATATTCCATTCCCATTTTTAGATAAAGCCATTCTTGGAAAGCCTGTTTTTCGAGAAGCAGAAACATTAGTAACTGAATAAGTCTCCTTTATTTGATTGTCTTTTATTTGAACAATTTTCACTTCAGTACCACCTTCAACATCATCTAAATAACTTAAGTAATAAGCCCCATTTAGAGCAATAACATCTACACGACCCTTATTTTTTTTATCAATTATAATGGGTTCTGAGTACGTTTTACCCTTATCAGTAGACGTAGCAAATTTTATAGTGGCAACTCCTTCAGTTCCCATAGTAAACCAAGCAACTCCAAGTTCTTCTCCATTTAAAATAGAACGAGGTCCATTTACCGGGCATCCAGGAATATACCACTCATCAGCATGTATTATCTGTGGTTGTCCCTGACTGCCTGTATTAGTATAATTTACGGTAGCGATATCTCTAATTTCCTCCTCTGTTCTATTACGGTACATGGCAATAAAATTATCATTACCCGTATTAAGCATTGTTGTTTGGCAACAAGTACATGTATTATCATCTAAAATAGTTCGATTAGAAATCACTCCCTCCCTATTAAGATGTGCTGAGCGAACTGTAAAAATGGGGCTTTCTTCAGTTGCTAGCCTCCCATCAAGCCACATTAATTGAAAGCCATTTTCTGCTTTTACGACAGAAACAAATCCGTGTTCGGTTAATGTGCTATCGCTGTGTAGCCTTTGCGGGGATGACCACGATTTACCTGCATCGGATGATTGCATAACCATAACATCATAGGCAAAGGTATCGGGATTGTTCATTTGTAAAAACCAAGCTACCCAGTAGTCCCCATTCGTTTGGATACCAGGAAAATCCGCCCAATTAGTAAGTATATCTTTCCCTGAAACTAATGTTTGTGGCTCTGTCCAATCGCTATTTTTAAGGACAGAAAATTTCAAAGCTGCAATTTTATCTTTTTTTTCGAGCCAACTTAAACCAATAATCCCATCTTGAGTAGTAAAAAATGTAGCCTCTTCTGAATTATCTCCAGCAGGGCTTGATACTGTTAGTTCTTCTGCCACTTCCTCTTTTTTAGGAATACTACAAGAAAAAATAATAGCCACAATCATAAGTAAGAGGTATTTCATGTTATTTTCCATTATTTAAATGAGATTATTTCTTAACACTAAAACTTTTTATTAAAGCAATACTTTTTTCACTTGCCCAGTCTCTTGCACC
>CAZDQR010000397.1:0-2739 GCA_964507315.1 uncultured Roseivirgaceae bacterium | reverse complement strand
ATTATTATTAGGTAAATCAACATTTAAGCCTCAAGCGCTCACCGATAAATTGGTGTTCAAAGTTTCTGAAAAAGGGATATGTAGAAATGTGTATGAGCCCACCGTTGATGTATGATCAGTATTTTTCCATCTCGTAAAAGCATTGTTTTAGGGATGTTTATTTGGGTCATAATGCTTGGCTCATTAGGAGCTGCCTTATTTGCGTTACCTAGTGAATTTGATCTAACTACTTCACTTATATTGGCCGTTATTTGGGCACCTACATTGCTAGTATTAGGTGCTGTTTGGTTTAATACCAGGTATATAATAGAAGATAAAATGCTTAGCATTAAAATTGGGCCTTATACCGAGCGAGAAATTGAGGCCGAAGAAATTTTTAGCATTAAACGAAGCCAAAATATTATGGCATCTCCAGCAAACTCTTTAAAGCGAATTAAAATTACATATGATGGAGGTGCTGTGCTTCTTTCGCCCAAGCGAGAAAGTGAATTTATCTCCTTATTGCAGGAACTTAACCCATCCATTATAGTAGATGTATAAGTCTTTTAGAATAACTAATATAGCCACTGTTTTTATCATCATAAGTTTACTTGGTTGTTCTTCTGCAGACGATACTAAATACGTTTCTTCGATTGACCATTGGCATCAGCTAAGAATCGATTATTTAAAAGGAGAAACAGGTTTTCTAAACTTGGCAGGTTTGTATTGGTTAGACCAAGGCACAAATAATTTTGGCAGCAGCTCAATAAATAAGCTAATTTTTCCTGCATTGGCGGATTCCTTAATGGGAAGCTTTCTATTGAAAGACTCACTTGTTTATCTGATTCCTTTTTCTGAGATAAAGATTGGAGGCAATGTAGTGTTAGATACTACGCTTGTATTTGGCGCTAAAGATAGCCCTGTAATGGAGTATAAGTCATTTCGTTGGTTTATCATTAAAAGAGGAACAAGTATTGGCGTTCGCTTACGCGATTTTAACCACCCGCTTTTACAAAATTTCGATTCCATTGATTATTATACCACAAACCCCACATATAAGGTGGAGGCCACATGGCAAAGGTATGATGAGCCTAAAACTGTAACATTTGCGAATGTGTTAAATATGGCCATTGATTATCCTGTGTATGGTGCCTTCCGTTTTTTGCTAGAAGGTAAAGAAATTGTTTTAGAGCCTATGGGGGAGCCTGATACAGAACTCGGCTATTTTGTTATGTTTTATGATAAAACAAGTGGGCATGCAACCTATGGTAGTGGCAGGTATTTATATGTAAACCCCCCGAATAAGCTTGGAAGAACCATCATTGATTTTAATAAAGCCTTTAACCCACCTTGTGCATTTACTGAATTTGCGACCTGTCTTTTTCCTCATAAACAAAATAGGCTATCAATTTTTGTAAAAGCAGGCGAGAAATTTTCTGGACATTAATATATTTGAGTAATATTTAAATCACTAAAAAACTTTAGCATAATGAAACAAGTAATCATTCTTTTTGGCGTATTATTTTTGGCTTCTTGCACAGATACTACAAACACAGAAGAGCATGCCCCAGTTGTAGCTGCAGATATGCCGGCAAATGCAGTTCAGGAACCCTTTGAAGATAACCCTGAAATGGTAAAAGTAACAGTAACCGATGGCGTTGGCGGTTTAGTATCTTATGGTGTTTATGTAAATGATTTGCGCGAAGGCTCGTGGACAGAGTTGCACCCTAATGGGCATGTAAGAAATATAACGGGCTATGTGCATGGATTAAAAGAAGGCCAATCGGTTGAAATTGATAATAGAGGACAGCTTATGGAGCGATATACTTATCATAACGACAAATTTCACGGTTCTTATACCAAGTACAACAGAACAAGAATTAAAGAGGTTAAAAATTATAAAAATGGCTTGTTAGATGGCAAGGTTGAAGTTTTTTATGATAATGCTAAAGTAATGGAAGAAAGCTACTACAAAAATGGCAAACGAGATGGTATCGCAAAATGGTACGATCAAGAAGGAAATGTAACTATTGAATACCTTTATGTAGAAGGCGAATGGATTAAGGACGAAGAGTAAGAAAAAGGCCAATGAAAATATTCTTATCCCAAAGCTATATAAGTAATTATAGAACGCATCGTATACTTTACATTGTAATGGGCGCGTTCTTTATTTTTTCGAATATTGGTAAGTGGATTCGTTTTGATGGAACCTTTAGTGTTGAGTTATTATTTAACGGTGTCTATTTCTTAGCAGGCGTATTTGCAGTTTTTTATGGCGCGGTGCTTTTATCTCCTAAGTTTAAATATGCACCTCGATTTGAGTTTAGCTCTCAAGGGATATTAATTAAAAAGGATGTATTTGTTAAAAGTGATTTTGTATTTTGGAATGATGTAAAAAAAATCAAATATGGGTTTTACGAAATAAGTTTTACCATAAAAGGAGGAGGGATTAGTGTATTTCCAATTTACACAAAAAACTCAGACAATTCCATCGCTGTAAAGGAAGAAATTACCCGTTGGGCAGAGAAGTTAGGGATTGAGGTAGTTGCAGGCTAGAGTATTGTTATTAATACTGGTTCTGCATTCTAAATTTAAACTTAATTACATCATTTGAGCTCGGCATAACTGGCGCAGTTTTATATTGATTTGGAACTGCATCCCAGTTATCATATGTTTCGCCTTCTATGTAAAATCTATTATTAGGGTTTGTAGGCCCATTTGGTGTGGTATTAGGTGCCATAATGCTATAGGGTTGTGCAG
>CAZDQR010000396.1:0-2750 GCA_964507315.1 uncultured Roseivirgaceae bacterium | reverse complement strand
GAGATACGTTCGTGTATAGAACACACGATAATCCTGACCCAGAAAAAATTAGCACCTTTGCCACTTTTGCCAAACGATTTGGTCATAAAATAGAGGTAGAAGGCAACCAAATTTCTAATTCCATTAATGAACTCTTAGCAGAAATTGAAGGAAAACCAGAAGAAAATATACTTCAATCATTAGCCATTCGCTCTATGGCTAAAGCGAAATACACCACTGAGACGAACGGCCATTTTGGATTGGCTTTTACGCATTATACGCACTTTACATCCCCAATTAGGCGTTACCCAGATATGATGGTGCACCGCTTATTGCAACATTATCTTGATGGAGGAAATTCTGTAAGTAAAGATGATTACGAAGAGCTATGCCTCCACAGCTCAGGAATGGAAAAGAAAGCTTCAGAGGCTGAACGTGCTTCCATTAAGTATAAGCAGGTTGAGTTTATGAAAAATGCGGAAGAAAAACCTTATAATGGCGTAATTACAGGATTAACCGAATGGGGAATTTTTGTGGAGATTACAGAAACCAAATGTGAGGGAATGGTTCGAATGAGTGAAATGAATGATGATTTTTACGAATTTGATGAAGATAATTATCGCATTATTGGCAAGCGCAATAAAAAGATGTTAAGCCTTGGAGACAAAGTTGTAGTTGAAGTTATTGACACGAACATTGATCGTAGAACCATAGATTTAGCTTTTGTGTAACTTTGATCTTCTCTGTGTAACTCTGTGGTTTAAAAATGAATAAAGAACTATCTCAACTCTTAGATAAGGTCAATGAAGGCCTTATAGGTCTTGCTCTCCCTGAAGGACCAGCAAACCTCTATGATCCTATAAAGTACATCCTAAATATTGGAGGTAAAAGAGTACGACCCATGTTGGCCATGCTTGCTTATCAACTATACAAAAAAGATGTGGACAAAGTAGTGCTACCCATTCTAGCACTGGAAGTTTTCCACAATTTTACACTCGTTCATGATGATATAATGGACGAAGCACCTCTCCGTAGAGGCAATGAAACGGTACACACTAAATGGGATAGTAATATTGCCATTTTATCAGGCGATGTAATGATGGTGAAAGCCTATGATTTACTAAGTAATGCCCCTGCAGATGTGCTCCCAACCCTACTTAAAAAATTCAATAAATGTGCACAAGAAGTGTGCGAAGGCCAGCAAAAGGATATGGATTTTGAAAACCTACCTTCTGTTACTGTGGAAGAGTATTTAGATATGATTCGCCAGAAAACAGCTGTGCTTTTGGGGTTTAGTCTCGAAATGGGTGCCATTTTAGCTGGAGCGCCAACGGAAGAAAGTGATAAGCTTTACGAAATTGGCGTAAACCTTGGCTTGGCTTTTCAGTTACAAGATGACCTCCTTGATTTGTATGGAGGCGATAGTTTTGGTAAACAAATTGGAGGTGATATTATCAACAAGAAGAAATCGATATTGATTACTAAAGCATTGGAGTTATCTAATGACAAAAGCACGCTACTTAATGCCTATAATTCTACTAGTAATCAGCCCTCAAATAAAGTAGAAACCATTAGTAATTTATTTAATCAACTGGGGATTCAAAAAGAGGTAAAAAAAATGGTTTCAGAATTTGAGAAAATTGGAAATGTTGGGTTGACTACGATTAGTTCGGCAAACCAAAACTTATTGATTTCTTTTATTAACCAACTCAAAACAAGAATTAAATAGCATTCTTAGCTTCATTGTTTGAACTTTATTATTTACCTGTGCGTTTTTAACCTATGCGCACAGGTCAAATCTGGAGAGTTCTATTCATTTCTATATCATTTCATATTATTCTTGATTCTCAAGTTAAGGCACAAACCTGCTGTACTGGTTCTGCTCCTATAACAGGCTCAATTCGTATTTCTTCTATTGCTTCAAAACAGTGGAATCTCAATATTATCGCTGATCACAATAATATGTCTGATTTGTACTTAGATGATTCTGAAGTAGATGAGGAGCTCATTACAAGAGCCACTAATACTGTTTTATTGCAAACGAATTATGGATTTTCAGATAGATTATCGCTTTCATTGGTAGTGCCTGTTGTCAACAAATGGGAAGCGACCAATGATAATAAAGTGAGTAAAACCGCAATTGGTGATGCCTCTCTCTTGGCACAGTACAGTGTGGTAAACAAAAATAATTTTTCCATCATAGCAGGAGGAGGAGTTAAATTTCCCACAGGCTCAACTAAAAGAGGAGAAAACAGGCATAATTATTCAGCCTTCGCTTCAACCAGGCACTGGTTCTTTCGACTACCTATTCTTAACACAATTTCAATACTCATTCTCCTTTCGCCACTCACTTTCAATTGCCCAATCTTTTTCCTATCAAATTGCAGGAACTAGTAGTCATTTTGCTAGCCATGAGTCGTATAAATTTGGCAACGAGTTTCAATCATTCACAAGCCTTGCAGACCAATTTGTGTTATTTAACAAGGTTGTAACACCTTCTATTGCCGTAAGAATTAGCCAAAGAGACACGAATAAAATTGAATCTTTTGAGGATATTAACAGCGGTGGTATATGGGCATATCTTAGCCCAGGTATACTATTTCAGTTTAATAATACCGTGGGTCTAATGGCACAAGGCGATTTGCCAATTTTTAGAAACGTAAACGGATTTCAACTTATTCCATCCTACATCATTCGAGGGTGTACTTGAAGATAGTTTCAATGGCATTGATGTGGTTGTGTATGCAAACTCTACAAATGGCTTAATTACT
>CAZDQR010000395.1:0-2753 GCA_964507315.1 uncultured Roseivirgaceae bacterium | reverse complement strand
TTCGGCCAATGGGCCTTCAGGAATCTTAGATTCTAATGCCATAATTATCCAGCGTTATTTAGGTACATATAAATAGGAATAAGAGCAAATAGGGCAGGAACTATAATTGCATATAGTTTACCTAGGCCACTGATAATGCCATTGTATTTTGGGTGATTGAGCCCAAGTGATTGAAACGCACTTGAAAAGCCGTGCCATAAATGAAAGCCTAATACAATCATTGCGAATACATAAAAGCCAACAATTAAAGGGTTAGTATATGAATTAGCAACCAATGCATAAGCATTATGCATACTTACACCATCAATGGTAACCATTGAAATAATAGGTTCTCCAACAAACTTAAGCTGATACCAATATCCGTAAAGATGTAAAAAGATGAATATCATAATAAACGTACCTAGCAAGGCCATACTACGTGATGACCACGAGCTATTTGAGCTTCCTGAGGAAACTTTATAGCCAATGGGTCTGGCCTTTTTGTTTCGAACATAAAGTGTGAGCGAGACAAAAATGTGTAGAAAAATAAAGAAAAAATTACCCTTAGACACCAACTGAATTAATGGGTTGTGAGCCATAAACTGGGAATAGGTGTTAAAAGCTTCTCCTCCGTCATCGTGGAGTAACTGTAAGTTACCTGCCAGATGCACTGCTAAAAATAAAATGAGGAAAAGCCCTGTGAGAGCCATAATGACTTTTCGTCCTATGGTACTGGTCAACGTGTTGATAATCCAACTCATGATATAGGCTTAAATTAAGTGAAATTTGTATAGGGTCAAAGATACATCTCAAGGCTGAACTAGCCAATAACTTTTAGCGGAGTGTGGTATCTATAATTATTCTAAATAAGGGTTTCCGAAGCTAGTTTTATCTCGTTTCTAAGCTTTGTTAACTCTTGCTCTCTTGTTAAGATGGGTGTGTTGGAAATGCCATCATACACGTTGGTTTGATTTTTTAACCAATCAAAAGTAATGGTATGTTGTTGGATGTTAGGGTCGTGGGCGAATTTAGTTTGTGCCATAAACCTACTATCCATTAAAAAACCTACTGAAATAGTACAGTTTAAGTTATTGCCAGGTGTTATGGCATGCGTCATCGAAATAACTAAAAATTGGTTTTCACTATCCTCAAACTTTACTTTATGAAATGAACAAATAGTTGGGCTTGTTTTTTCTTTTTGTTGTATTTCCTCTAATCGAGTTAACGTATCCATGGCTACCCAACGTTGACATGCCTTATCTTCTACATGATTTGTTTCACTTTGACATAAGCCTGCTCCATTAAGAGCTTTGCTCAAGGTGAAGGTGTCATCATTTAGAGAATGATTATACCTTGTAAAAAACAGGTTGGAATACCTGAAATAGCGAGGTACAAGATTAGTTATTCTAAGCAGAAAAACTTCTGGGCTTACTTGTGTTCTTTCTATTAAGGCAACTACTTCTTCTGGGTTCAATGTTGTTTTTTTTGTGTGATCAACCAGTCCTTTAGTAAAGGATCGTTCATCTAATAATAAAGCACTCGACATATAATACGATCTGAAATTATTTAGCACATGTTCGAATGATTTGGTTTCGATCCAGGAAGACGTTTGCGGCCGCTTTTTAGCTTTTAGGAGGTTAAAGCTAACTTCTCTACTTAGTATAAATGTAATTTGGGTAGAAGTAAGCTTTTTGTTAATGAGTAATATAGGGGAAGGATTTGGAACTAAAACATATCTTAAATTAGCGAGCTTAGGTTTGTCTTTAAATCCATCTAATTTAATTTCGTAACCATAATCTGTTTCTAAAAGCGCGATAAGCTTATTTTTAATCTGGGTGAGTGGTGCATCTAACTGTAATTTTTTACGTAGTTTTTTTGCGGCTGTTTCTAATTCTGGAAAGTAATTATTGTTCATTTCCTGAAAAGAACGGAGTACTGAGAAGTAAAGACTTTCTACTTTAAAGTTATGCTCTCTGCCAATTCTTATTAAAGCATCTACAAAAGCACTAAATTGAATTGGGGCACTAGCCAATATGACCAAAAGGTCGTTTGCCGAGATTCCGAAAAACTCTAATGGTAATTCATTTAGAATATCAGACTTAACCAAGGCGGAGATAGGGGCTAACTGCTTGCCTAATTGCAGTGAAACTAGGTTGTCGTAACTGGTATTTAAGGCTTTGGCCAAATAACCTATTTTTTCTGGCTTTGGATATTTCTTTCCTTTCTCAATTTCATTGAGGTAAGATTTTGAAATATTGGTTAATGCAGATAATTGAGATAGAGAATAGTTGTTTTCTGCTCTAAGCTGTTTTAATTTGAGGCCGAATATAAAACGTACGTTTTGAGCAGATATTTGCATTATGCGAATTTTCGCTAAAAGTACTACACTTTTATGAAACCTCTATTGTGATTGATTTTTCTACCATATTACAAGACCTTTTAAAACAAAAGTTACCTGGTCAGGATGCTCAAAAGCAAATGATGCCACATACAGGTAGTGCAGTAGATCGCTTCTCCATTGATGTAAAAAAAGGAGCGAAAGAAGGAGCTGTATTAATTTTGCTCTACAAAAAAGAGGATGAAATTTACCTTGTGCTCACTCAACGCCATACCTATGAAGGTGCTCATTCTGGGCAAATTAGCTTTCCGGGAGGAAAGGTGGAGCAAGAAGATACATCTGTAGAAGATACTGCCTTAAGAGAAACAGAAGAGGAAATTGGCATAGCCCGCAGTGATGTTAAGGTATTGGGTAGACTTACTGACTTATTTATTAT
>CAZDQR010000394.1:0-2755 GCA_964507315.1 uncultured Roseivirgaceae bacterium | reverse complement strand
CACTTCTTTCTTTCCAATATACTGCTCTAACGAAAATGAATCAACAATTTCGTAACCGTTTAAAACAGCTGGAGCATCAAAAATGGGGGCTTTTTTACCTACTAATGACATAATTATTATTTGTTTATTATTTAAAATTTATTGTATTTCAATCGATTTGTCTACATCAATTTTGTCACCAATTATATTGAGACTTATTTTTTTGATGTGGAAGTTTTTTACTTTCTTTTTCTTAAAAAAATCACCAATAAGTGCATTTAGCTCGTCATCTGCATAATCAATAATTTCATTTGAATTAGAACTGTATATATGTCCGTGCGCATCTAAGTTTGGGTCGTATCTGGCCTGACCTTCGATGGTTAATGTTTTAGAAATAATTCCTTTTGCTACAAATGTTTCTAAGGTTTTATAAACAGTGGCCAAAGAAATACTTGGTACTTGTTTAACGGTAAGGGCATACACTTGCTCAGTAGATGGGTGGTTTTCGCAGGCTAATACAATCGACAAAATAACTACCCGTTGGTGGGTGGCCTTTAAATGGCTTTTTTGAAGAAGGTTTTCTGCTTTCATTGATAATTATTATTAACTAGGAATTATTATCAATACAAATATAGGTTGTCTTGGGGAAGATAATATGTGAACTCTATTTTATTTCTAGGGTTACTTTTAGCAGTCTTCGTAGTATCTTTACTAAATTGGCATTATAAATTTATACAGTATGAAAATATCTACAATCAAAATCATCGGGATATTATTTTTAGCAGGAGTTTCTAATTTAGCGGTTGGCCAAATTACGATACCGCCAGATGTTGCTGATAAGTATGTTGAAGGCTTAACATCAGACCTTAACCAGTACATGGGTAGGTACATGAACCCAATGCTAAAAGGTTTAGGGTACGGGTTTAATAATGGATGGTATAATACTGCACGTCCGCATAAGTCTTTTGGGTTTGATTTAACTATAAGTGCAAACCTGGCATATGTTCCTTCAGTTGATGAAGTTTTTACGTTTGTTCCTGAGGATTACGAAGTACTGGATCTAACAGGCGATCCTGCATTTGATGATCAATTTCCAACCGTTATGGGAGGCACAACCACAAACGAAGTTCGTTCCTATTTATCAAAAGATGACGCCAACCCTATTATCGCAGGTCTGTTTGTTCAATCTCCTATTTTAGATGGATTTAAAGAGAGTATTCCAATTAATTCTAGCGCTGTGCCATCGCCTATTATACAACTGGGAGTTGGCATTTTTAAAGGAACTGAAGTTAAGGTGCGTTGGGTTCCAACAATAAACTCTGTGCCTGGGTTTGATTATAAATATTTTGGACTAGGCCTTATGCATAATGTTTCTCAGTGGCTTCCTGTTGTTAAAGAGATGGAATTTTTAGACATATCGGCTTTTGTTGGATTTACTAATATTGACTTATCTTATACTCTAGAACAGGGAACAATTGAAGGCGCCAATCAAGTCGCAAATTTTGGAGTTAACACTATTACTTATGAAGTGGTAGGTTCTGCAACCGTATCTGTAATAACAGGGTTTGTGGGTATTGGGTTTGATAATTTCAAATCCCATTTAAACATGAATGGTACATATGATATTAAAATACCTGGTGCTAACGATCCTAATACAGGAGAACAAATTACCCAAACTATTACAGACCCTGTAGCATTAAATGCCAAAGATGGTGGATTTAGAGCTACTGCTGGTGCACGTTTAAAGTTGGCCATCTTTACTTTGCACGCTGCCTATACTTTTCAAGGGTATAATACACTTAATGCAGGTATAGGGTTTAGCTTTAGATAGCATTTAATCAATAAAAGAAAGAGCCCAGATAATTAATTACCTGGGCTCTTTCTTTTAACAAGCTAGTGTTGACTATTTTCCTTTATACTCAGGCCTTCTCTTTTCAATAAAAGCCTGCATCCCTTCTTTTTGATCTTCAGATGAGAATGTGAGGTAGAAATTCTTCCGTTCGAAATGTAAGCCTTCATCCAAATGTGTTTCAAACGATCTGTTTACAGCTTCTTTTGCCAGCATTGCAGCAATTGGTGACATTTGAGCTATCGACTTGGCTAAATTCATCGCCTCATCTAAATAGAGTTCTATGGGTACAATTTTATTAATAAGCCCGTAGGCTAGAGCTTCTTCTGCATCAATAAATTTACCTGTTAGTACAAGCTCCATTGCACGTGCTTTACCAATGGCTTTGGTTAAGCGCTGCGTTCCTCCAGCGCCAGGCATAACTCCAATTTTTATTTCAGGCTGTCCAAATTGTGCGGTTTCTGAGGCTATAATCATATCGCAAGTCATAGCTAATTCGCAACCACCACCAAGAGCAAAACCTGATACTGCTGCTATTAATGGCTTACGTGTTTTACGGATTTGATCCCACGTACTAAACTGATCGACCATAAGCATATCAACCGCAGTTTTATTTGCCATTTGCTTTATGTCGGCACCAGCCGCAAAAGCACGCTCGTTGCCTGTAAGTACAATTACTCTAACCGAGTCATCTTGATCAAGTTGCTTTAAGGCATCTCTCAACTCTTGCATGAGCTGTAAGTTAAGCGCATTAAGCTCTTTTGGGCGGTTGAGTTGGATTAAAGCAATGTGCTTTTTATAATTGAGAGTGACTTTGATAAATTCCATTTCCCTAAAATAAAAAAAAACCTCCTTCTCAACGGCTATTGAGGGGAGGTTTTTCAACTGCAATGATAAACAAGCTTGAAAATATTTCTATTTTCATAT
>CAZDQR010000393.1:0-2756 GCA_964507315.1 uncultured Roseivirgaceae bacterium | reverse complement strand
TAGACGAAGAAGTAATGATGAAGATGTATTGCAAGAAAGTTCTTCAACTTATGGCAACACAAAATCCTATGATTTCAACAATTTTAGTGCCGTACAAGTTAATGGCCCTATGAATATAAGTATTGCACAAGGCGAGGAATTTAGAGTAGTTCTTAGTGGTAGAGACTCCTTTTTAGAAAAAATGCATGTCTCAGAAAGCGAAGGAGTGCTAAAAATTATCTATAATGAAAAAGAGATTGATCTCCATAGAGGATATCGAAATCTAAAACTTCGGATAATCATGCCAAGTCTGACTAACATAAACATTAAAGGTGCATCAGTTGGGAATATTGCAGGTTTTGAAGAAGAAAAAATGAAGATTCGAATTTCTGCAGCATCTGAGATAACCATTGATTCAGATATAAACTACCTAGTTGTTAACTTAAATAGTGCCTCTAGCCTCGACCTAATAGGCAGTGGAGACGTTATGGAAGTAAACTTATCTTCGGCAGCACAGTTGGATGCGTATAAATTTAATACCCAAAACGTTACTGTAAATGTAAGCAGTGCGGCCAAGGCCAAAGTATATGCTACAGAAACCTTAAGTATTAGAGCTTCCTCTCTTGGCGATGTTAAATATAGAGGAGGTGCAACTGTTACTAAAAAGAATTCCTCTTCTTTAGGAAATATTTCTGAAGATTAAATAATAAATAACACTCCATTTAATAGCTGAAGCCTTAATAATAGGTTTCAGCTATTTTTTTATATTATTTTTGATATGCTATGCAACCAATTACTTACGAACTGTATCACGTTAGTGAATGATCTCTTAAATGAACTTAACCATTAAAAAATCTAATAACCTAGAGTCGCTTATTGAGCAGTGCCGTTCTCAAAACGGGAAAGCACAACGCTTATTATACGATCGCCTCTCACCCAAAATGTTGGGTGTTTGCAGAAGGTATATTGGAGATTTATCTGAAGCTGAAACTGTTTTAGTTACAGGTTTTTTAAAGGTGTTTAATAAAATAGATCAGTTTTCCGGAACCGGAAATTTTGAAGGATGGGTACGAAGAATAATGGTAAACGAATCATTATTATACCTGCGAAAAAACAAGAGTATGTATTTAGATGTTGACATTGAAGAAGCTCATATTGAGCCAAATTATGGTCAAGCTGATTACTTATTTGAAGAACAGGAATTATTAGAAATGATTAATAATTTACCTGTGGGTTACCGAACTGTTTTTAACTTATATGCCATAGAGGGCTATTCCCATAAAGAAATTGGAGAGCAAATGGGCATTAACGAAAACACTTCTAAGTCGCAACTGAGCAGGGCTCGATCCATCTTAAAAAACGAGGTTTTAAAACGAGAAACACAGCTAAATCAAGTGGTTGAACAAAACATAGCAAATAATGAAACATCCAGAAGAACAAATTGATACCCTATTTACACAAGGGCTTTCAAGCTATGAAGAAACGCCTTCACCCCAAGCTTGGAATGCAATAGAGAACCAATTACCATCTAATAAGAGCAAATTTAATTATTGGATTGCAGCTTCCGTAGTAGCGACACTACTTGTTTCAGCAGGAATTTGGAACACTATTATTTCAAAAACAAATACTTCCAGTTTTAAAACTGCTGCAGTATCAATACAAGCTACACATCCCCAACCAACTTTTATTGCGGCACCTGTTATTATTAGAGCTACAACTATCGTTTATGTTCAAGTGCCTATCAATTCTAAACCGAACGACTTAATCATTATAAATGAATTAGCAACAAATACTGCTAAGGTTTCGGCATCAAACCTTGAAATTAAACCAATAAGCTCTACTTACTTAATAGAGTCCAAAATAGATGTAGCCTCAACTACAGACTTTAAATCGGCATATGAACCAATTACTATCATATATAAAAAAGGAGACCCCAAGCACCCAATGTTTACTAAAGCAGCATCCTACCTTAAACAGGTAAGCGATGGGGATCGACCTCTCGTAGATTTTGGAAAAATAACAACAGGGCTTATGGCTCGCAGAGATAATATTAATAACTCAAACAATTAACAAATGACAACTTATTACAAATCACTCGTAGGAGGCTTACTCATCGCCTTCTTTAGCATCGGTACGCCTGCAATTTCTAAGCATGTGGCTTTAAATGACTACTCGCATTCTAGTTTAAATACAGATCCTGAAAGCGACACTGTTATTATCAAGTTTGGCAAAAACAGTCAAATAATCCTCTATATTGATAATAAAAAGGATTTAGAAAAAATATCTCAATACGATATTAATCAAATGCTTAAAGACCTTAATATGAGCATTACCGAAATGGATGATTCTACAAAAGTATTAACCATTGAAGATGAAACTGGTAGCAAGTATTTAAAAGACACTACCATTATAATTACCAAAATAGAGCCTGAAACTAATTGGGATGATGATGAATGGTCTTCTTATGATACGGATGACGACAAGGGAAAAAGCAAAAAAAGGTATAATCCTCGATCACAGTTCTTTTTTAATATAGATATAGGACTAGATAATTATTTAGAAGATGGCAAATTCCCTAGTGGAAATGAGGCCTATGCCTTAAACCCAATCGGTTCCTGGTACTGGGGCTTAGGACCAACTTTTAGAACACATCTATTTGGTGCTGTATTTATAGATCTTGGAATGAGTGCTGCACTTAATATTTATAGGTTCGATGATGCAAGAACAAGGCTAAATAAAACGGCAACTGGCGTTGAATTTGTACTAGATAACTCTGC
>CAZDQR010000392.1:0-2765 GCA_964507315.1 uncultured Roseivirgaceae bacterium | reverse complement strand
GAGGCAAATAAGGATAAGATAGAAGCTCAACTGTTAATGGCAAGGTTGTACTTAATCGAACGGAAATATAAAGAGGCCAATTCTTTGGCTCTGAATGTATTAATGACTGATTCGATAAATAAAGCAGCATTTATAGTGGCCTATAATGCTAACTTTAAAATGGATAGCCTTAACCAAGCTATTTATTATGGAGAAATGCTACTTGAAATAGATAGTACAAATGCCCAATACTATTTCGAGCTTGCTAATATGTATTTGGGCCAAGGAAAAACAGCTAAAGCAGCAAATTATTTTGCCAACTCCTATTATTACCTACCTCTTGTGTCTAGTTTATACCTTGCACTGGGTAATTATAATAAACTTGGAACTAACGATAGTGTTATTTATTATTCTGATTCGCTATTTGCAGGAAGAAATAGAAACGATATTCATATTCTATTAATGAGGGCTAGGGCGTTTGACCAAAAATATAATTATGAGGAAGCATTAAGTGTTTATAATAGCTTAATAAAAATGGACTCCACAGATTCAGTTGTTAATGCAGAACAGGCATTAGTACAAAGAAAAATCTCATATTTGTGGCGTAAAAATAGAGAACAGAAACAATTGGCTGATAGTTTAGCCAATTCAATGCCAATAATAAATTTTTAAGATAATGAGTAAGGTTAATATTACTTTGCCAGATGGTTCGGTTAAAGAGTTTGAAAAAGGAGTTAGCAGTCACGAAGTTGCTTTAAGCATTAGCGAAGGACTCGCAAGAAATGTGCTTTCGGCTAAAGTAAATGGCGAAGTATGGGATTCTTCGCGCCCAATACATGAGGATGCCTCTGTGCAATTATTAACTTGGAACGATGACGATGGCAAAGCAACATTTTGGCATTCATCTGCGCATTTACTAGCGGAGGCATTAGAGGCATTATACCCAGGGGTAAAATTAGGTATTGGGCCATCTATTGAAAAGGGCTTTTATTACGATGTTGATTTTGGCGATCTTGAATTCGAAGGGAGCGAACTTGCCAAAGTTGAAAAGAAAATGACTGAGCTTGCTCGCGAAAAAAACGAGTATAAGAGATCTGATATTTCGAAAGCCGATGCCATAAAGTATTTTACCGAAAAAGGAGATGAGTATAAGTTAGAGCTGCTCGAAGGCTTAGACGATGGCACTATAACTTTTTATAAACAAGGCAACTTTACTGATTTATGCCGTGGGCCTCATATCCCTCATACGGGTACTATAAAAGCGATTAAATTACTTAATGTAGCCGGTGCTTATTGGCGCGGTGATGTGGAACGTAAGCAACTAACTCGTATATATGGTATAACTTTTCCTAAGCAAAAAGAGCTAACTGAGTATTTGCATTTATTAGAAGAAGCAAAAAAGAGAGATCATCGTAAATTAGGTAAAGAGCTAGAGCTGTTTGCTTTTTCAGAAAAAGTTGGAATGGGCTTGCCTCTTTGGTTGCCAAAGGGAACCATGTTGCGCGAGCGCTTAGAAGGCTTTATGCGAAAAGCACAAGTTAAAGCTGGTTATGATCCTGTAATAACTCCGCATATTGGCAGTAAACAATTATATGTTACTTCTGGCCATTACGAAAAGTATGGAGCAGATTCATTTCAGCCAATAAAAACGCCACACGAAGGGGAGGAGTTCTTGCTGAAACCGATGAATTGCCCTCATCATTGCGAAATTTATAAGACAAAACCTCGTTCGTATAAAGATTTACCTATTAGGTATGCAGAGTTTGGTACAGTATATAGGTACGAACAACATGGAGAATTACACGGCTTAACTCGTGTAAGAGGATTTACTCAAGATGATGCGCATATTTTTTGTACTCCAGATCAATTAGATGAAGAGTTTAAAAAAGTGATTGACTTAGTATTGTATGTTTTTGGATCTTTAGGCTTTGAGGATTATACTGCCCAAGTTTCTTTGCGAGATCCTAATAACGCAGATAAATATATTGGGGATGGCGAATTATGGGATAAGGCCGAACGAGAAATTCAGGAAGCAGCCGATGCCAAAGGCTTAACAACCGTTACCGAGTTAGGAGAGGCCGCTTTTTATGGCCCTAAGCTTGATTTTATGGTAAAAGATGCCCTTGGTAGAAAGTGGCAACTTGGTACCATACAAGTAGATTACCAATTGCCTCAGCGATTTGAGCTAGAGTACGTTGGTTCTGATAACCAAAAGCATCGCCCGGTAATGATTCATAGAGCGCCATTTGGTTCTTTAGAACGTTTTATTGCCGTGCTTACCGAGCATTGTGCAGGTAACTTCCCATTATGGTTAACACCAGATCAAATAGCCGTATTGCCGATTTCAGAGAAATATGCAGATTATGCAGATACTGTTTTTGAAGCCTTGAAAGAATTAGATATTAGAGGCTTTTTGGATAATCGAGATGAAAAAATTGGCAGAAAAATCCGTGATGCGGAAATGAAAAAGGTGCCATTTATGATAATAGTAGGAGAAAAAGAGCAGGCGGATAATAAAATATCCATTAGAAGGCACGGAAAAGGGGATTTAGGAACAATGGAGCTAGATTCTTTTGTATCTTTATTTAAGGAAGAAGCCACCGTATAATTTATCGCAAATTATTGCGTTAAACTGCTTTTTATTTAAGATTTATACGATATTTGCAACTTATTTTGAAACAATAAACAGGAGGTCACAATTAGCAAACAGAGATTTAGAGGGAGAAGACCATACGTAGCCCGTGTCGAAGAGCCCTACAAGATTAATGATTTAATCAGAGCACAAC
>CAZDQR010000391.1:0-2765 GCA_964507315.1 uncultured Roseivirgaceae bacterium | reverse complement strand
TGATTGATATAAATTCATTAGTTCGAAAAAATATACAAAAATTGCTCCCGAGCCGAGGCGTAAGGAGTTAATTCTTGTATATTTTTTCGAACTAATGAATTTATATCAATCATTTTTAAGTGAGTTTAGTCGTAATGTAACTGCATTTTTGTGGGCTTGAAGCCCCTCGGCCTCCGCCATTATCTCTATGGCAGACCCTATGTTTTGAATGCCTGATTTAGAGATTTTTTGGAAGGTCACCTTCTTGAGAAAGGCATCCATATTTACCCCGCTAAATGACTTTGCATATCCATTAGTGGGTAATGTGTGGTTAGTGCCAGAGGCATAATCACCAGCACTTTCTGGCGTGTAATTACCAATAAACACCGAGCCTGCATTACGAATATTCTTGGTATAAAAATCTTCGTTATCGCAGCAAATTATAAAGTGCTCAGGCCCATACTCATTTATAAAATCAATACAATCTTGATCTTCTTCGAGCAGAACAAATTTGGAGTTTTCCATTGCTTTTTCAGCAATCTCTTTCCTCGGAAGCTTCCCTAATTGACTATTGACTTCCTCTTCTATTTTACTAATCAGCTTTTCTGATTTTACCACACACATCACTTGACTATCGGCCCCGTGTTCGGCTTGGGAAAGAAGGTCGGAAGCAACAAATGCAGGATTTGCAGTGTCATCGGCTAGTACCAATAGTTCGGACGGGCCAGCGGGCATATCAATGGCCACGCCCAATTGTGATGCACGCTGCTTGGCAGCAGTAACATATTGGTTGCCGGGCCCAAATATTTTATATACTGCTGGAATTGATTCTGTTCCGAATGTCATTCCTGCAATAGCTTGAATACCACCCACCTTGTAAATTTTACTAACACCCACGTAATTGGCTGCATATAATATAGCAGGGTTAATATTGCCATTTTTATCAGGTGGGGTACACAATATGACTTGGTTACACTTAGCAATTTTTGCAGGAATAGCCAACATTAAAACCGTTGAAAAAAGAGGAGCTGTTCCTGCCGGAATATAAATACCCACTTTGTCAATAGGTCGAGCTTCTTGCCAACAAATTACCCCCGGAGCGGTTTCCACTTCTAATTTTTGAGGCATTTGTGCCTTATGAAATTTAGTAATAGTGGAAGCGGCCAATTGAATGGCTTCTTTTAGTTCGTTTGGTAATTCTCTTTCTGCCTTTTCAATCTCTGCTCTTGAAACCGCTAGTGTTGAAATACTCGTTTTATCAAATTTTTGGGTGTACTTAGCAATGGCTTTATCTCCGCCAACTTTAACCTCTTCAAATATTTGGTTTACTAATTCTTGAAGGTTTTCTGCGGTTAAAACGGGTCTTTTGCAGATAGCTTTCCAATCCGTTCTTGGTGGATTTTTTATAATTTTCATATTACCATTTTTTCGATTGGAATAATAAGCAGACCTTCTGCTCCAGCATTTTTAAGTTGGTCGATTACCTCCCAAAACTCTCCTTCTTCAATTACAGAATGTACCGAACTCCAGCCTTTTTCTGCCAAAGGCAGTACTGTTGGGCTTCGCATTCCAGGCAAAATAGAAGCTACTCGGGCAATCTTTTCGTTGGGTACATTCATTAATACATACTTAGATTTCTTGCCTTTTTGAACCGCATCGATTCTGAAAATTAGAGTTTTCAGGATCTCTTCTTGGGCTTGACTTAGTCGATTGCTCTTAACCAAACAAGCTTCAGAGGTTAAAATAGTATCCGTTTCTTTTAGCCCATTTTTAAAAAGCGTACTTCCTGAACTCACTAAATCGCAGATACCATCTGCCAACCCAATATTAGGCGCAATTTCCACGGAGCCTTTTATAATATGAATATCAGCCTTAACAGATTGTTGGTTGAGGTATGTACTTAAGGTATTAGGGTAGGAAGTTGCTATTTTTTTGCCCTCGAAATAGCTCACACCTCTGTATGCAACATCTTTTGGTACCGCCAATGATAATTTGCATTTGGAGAATCCAAGCTTACGGACAATCTCAATATTATTTTGACTCTCCACCAATAGGTTTTCTCCAATAATGGCCAAGTCGGCCACTCCATCTTCTACATATTGAGGGATGTCTCCATTGCGTAAATAGAGTACCTCCAAGGGAAAGTTGGAGGCCGCTGCTTTCAGTTGATCTTTCCCATTATCAATGTGGATACCACAGTTTTGAAGTAGCTTAATTGAATCTTGGTTTAGCCTTCCTGATTTTTGTATGGCTATTTTTAATGTGCTCATGATTTTTTAATAGTGCTGAGCAAACCAAAGAGAAGGGCAAAGAAAAACCCCGTCTGATTTACTCAGACGGGGTTTAAATATTAGTTTATATACATATCTATCACCTATTCGCCTGAGGGCAATTATGGTGATGATGATGTAATTGTATAGATTTCGTATTGTTCATTATGTATGCAAAGTAGAGCAGCCTTTTGTTTAATTACAATAGGTTAGACCATTTATTTTAAAATCAACCTCTATCATCATTTCTAATTTCGACAAAATCTTGGCAGATTATTGCTTAAGCAGGAATGACGAATACGTGGCAATTACATATGAATAGCTCTATTTTCTGTTGCAGCCAAACATGCTTCTTTTACGGCCTCCATATAGGTTGGGTGTGCATGGCTCATACGAGCTACATCTTCTGCTGAAGCTCGATATTCCATTGCAGTCACAGCTGAAGCAATCATATCTGCGGCTCGAGCTCCAATAATGTGAACGCCTAAAATCTCATCTGTTTCCTTATCGGCCAAT
>CAZDQR010000390.1:0-2783 GCA_964507315.1 uncultured Roseivirgaceae bacterium | reverse complement strand
ATTATCCATTTGATTTTCGATAGCTACCGCTTTCAATCGTTCAGGGGTATCTACGGTTGGGTCTATGCTAATGAGCACATATTTAACCGATGCATCATCTACGTCTGCATAAATATGGCGCATATCAGCCATTAGCCTTGGGCAAGCCGATTTACATGAGGTATAAATCATAACCATTACCAGCACATCGCCTTTTAAATCTTTCAGCTCAATAGTTTCATTATTTTGTGTATTCCATTTAGAAGTTAAATTAAAAATGGAAGTCTCTAATATTTCATCCGCCTCATGCTCGTGAGAGGTTTCTTTGTCTTCCAACTTTTGTAAATCCATATGGCAAACAGGGCAGGAGCCAGGCTCCGAATAGGTTTTATCACCCTCACATTTCATGGGGCATTGATAATGCACCTCTTCCGCATTTGATTCAGTTGTATTGCAAGAAGGCAAAACAATTAAAGCTATTATAATAGAAAGTAATAGACTTGTTTTTTTCATGTGATTATTAATTATTCAATGGATTTAGCACATCTGAATCCTAAGTTTTGGATAGCGTAATTTGCTTTAATGCTTCCTCTAAATGCATAACGCATAAAAGCTGCGTAATCCATTAGGTCGGAAGCTCCTACGGAGCCTCCAGCACAAAATAAATTATTGTCTGAATCTACATCTTTACGCGATTCACCTGAAATGAGTACCGAGTTAAAATCATAGGTCCATTCCCAAACCAAGCCATGCATATCATAAATGCCCCAGTAATTTTCAAAGGTGCTTCCTACCAATTTATTATAGGTTTTGGGTGTTTCATACCCTTCAATAATGCGCTGATTAAAAAGACTATCTTCTTGGGCATTTGGTTTAGTTTCATTCGCAATGGCTACATATTCCCATTCATCCATGGTGGGTAATCGCTTGTTCTGGCTTTTACAAAATTCTTTTGCGGCAAACCAAGAAATATTGGTCGCTGGAGAATTTGGACTCATTTCACCTCCCAATTCAAAATCACCCTTCCATTTTCTTAAATAATTACCATCAGCAAAGAGTTTAATTACTTGAGATTTACTCCAAGAGGGGTTCTTCTTTACAAAGGCGAGGTATTGTTGATTCGTAACAGGATACTCATCTAGTAAAAAATCCATTACTGCTGTTTGAGACGAGACTGAACCATATAGGGGGACAAATGTCCCCCCAGTTATTTTTTTCATTGCCGTACTACTTTGGCTTTGTGAAGCCGTGTAGAGGTAGGAAAAACTAATGGCTAATACTAATCTCAGTAGTTGCATTAATGTGCGCTTCTAACTTTTGAAACCATCGTTGGTGTAACTTCAGTCTTATTATTATCCCAACTGTTATACACATACGTAAGTACATTCGCTACTTCTTCATCTGTTAGAGTTTGAGCTGTCATTACACTATTAAACTTCTTTCCATTTACTGTGATTTCTCCAGTTTTACCTTTTAAAATAATTTCAATGGCTCTACTTACATCTTCGTTAAGGTAATCAGAATTGGCCAAAGGAGGGAAGGCATTCGCTAGGCCTTGTCCTTCCAATTGGTGACAAGCAAAACAAGTTTGAGAATAAATTTGCTTACCAAGTTTAATTCGTTCTTCAATGTTGGCAGCTACAGGTGTTGCTGGTGCTTCACCAGGCATTTCTTGAATGGTTCCACCTTCAGGGTTGTAAATTCCTTCTTGCTGTTTACCTGAGTAAAGTGTTTTATTTTCTTCACCTTCCACTTTTAACATACCTAACGCACCCTTATTAAAGGCTCTGAAGATAGAGTGATCTACAATGATAAATGTACCGGGAACATCTACTTTAAATTCTACTATTGCTGCTCCACCTGAGGGGATTAGAGTTGTTTGTACATTTTCATTTATGGCAGTTCCACCTTCAATATTTACTCGGTCAAAAATTTCACCAATAACATGAAACGAAGAAACTAAATTTGGTCCACCATTACCTACGTATAAACGAACAGTTTCTCCAACTTTAGCAGTTATAGCATTGTCGCCAGTAAGAGAGCCCACTTTTCCGTTAAATACTACGTAATCAGCATCTTCGTCCACCGCTTTTTTCATATCAAAGGGCTGTAAGCCGGGCTGGCCATTTTCTCCTTTTGTATAGAAATCACCTTGCATTATGTAGTATTCTTTATCTACCTTAGGTAGCCCACCTTCTGGTTCCACTAGTATTAATCCATACATGCCATTGGCAATGTGCATTCCTACAGGAGCTGTAGCACAATGGTATACATAAAGGCCGGGGTTTAGCGTTTTAAAAGAGAATGTAACCTCGTGGCCAGGTGCTACAAATGAAGAGGTTGCTCCGCCACCTGGGCCAGTTACTGCATGTAAATCAATATTATGAGGGAGTTTGTTGTCAGGGTGATTTTTTAGAGTAAATTCTACTTCATCACCCACTCGAGTTCTGATAAAACTACCTGGAACAGATCCACCAAAGGTCCAGTAGATATAAGTTACTCCATCTGTCATCGTGCCTTCTTCTTCCAATATTTCCATATCAACTATGAGCTTTTTGGCTTCTCTATTTCCAACGGAGGCTGGCACATTAGGTGGAGAAGTTAATTCTGCTTTCAATTCTCCAGAAACTTGAATGTCAGCTGAATTAATGAGTTGTTTTTTGCCCTCATTCTGAGAGCAGGCACAAAAAAGCATAATGCTTCCTAATGCAATTAATTTACTTGTTAAGTTCATCGATTTGTTAGGTTTGTTTATTTTTATATGTGATACAAATCACATAAATTGCTTGGAGTAATAAAATGAT
>CAZDQR010000389.1:0-2796 GCA_964507315.1 uncultured Roseivirgaceae bacterium | reverse complement strand
ACGCTGGATAATTATGGCATTAGAATCTAAGATTCCTGAAGGCCCATTGGCCGAAAAATGGACAAGACATAAATTTAATAGTAAGCTGGTTAACCCAGCCAATAAAAGAAAATACGATATTATTATTGTAGGTACAGGTTTAGGTGGCGCATCCGCAGCTGCCTCTTTAGCAGAGCTTGGTTATAATGTTAAAAACTTCTGTTACCAAGATAGCCCTCGTAGAGCACACAGTATTGCTGCGCAAGGTGGCATTAATGCCGCTAAAAACTATCAAAATGATGGCGATAGTGTTTTTAGATTATTCTACGATACTATTAAAGGAGGTGATTATAGATCTAGAGAAGCTAACGTTTATCGATTGGCTGAAGTAAGTAACGAAATCATCGATCAGTGCGTAGCTCAAGGAGTTCCGTTTGCACGTGAGTATGGTGGCTTGCTAGACAACCGCTCGTTTGGTGGAGCTCAAGTATCACGTACATTTTACGCACGTGGTCAAACAGGGCAACAATTATTACTTGGTGCTTACAGTGCCTTAAGCCGTCAAATATCGAAAGGTAAGGTTGAGTTATTCGACCGTACCGAAATGCTTGATTTAGTATTAACAGATGGCAAAGCAAGCGGTATTATTACTCGAAATTTAATTACAGGCAAAATTGAATCTCACTCTGCAAACGCAGTGGTATTAGCCACAGGTGGTTACGGAAATGTGTTTTTCCTATCTACCAATGCAATGGGTTCTAACGGAACTGCTGCTTGGCGAGCACATAAAAAAGGAGCGAATTTTGCCAACCCTAGTTTTACACAAATTCACCCAACTTGTATTCCAGTTGCAGGCGAGCACCAAAGTAAGCTTACGCTTATGTCGGAATCGTTACGTAATGATGGACGTATTTGGGTGCCTAAAAAAGCGATTCCAGGCTTAACCGCTGCCGATGCAGTTAAGTTACCTGAAGACGAACGTGATTATTACTTAGAGCGTAGATACCCATCGTTTGGTAATTTAGTGCCAAGAGATGTGGCTTCTCGTAATGCCAAAATGGTGTGCGATGAAGGCCGTGGTGTAGGAGGTACAGGTCAAGCTGTTTTCTTAGATTTCTCAGATGCTATCAACCGATTGGGTAAAGATGCTATTGTAGAAAAATATGGTAATTTGTTTGATATGTATCAGCAAATTCAAGGAGATAATCCTTACGATGTACCAATGATGATTTACCCAGCAGTGCACTACACAATGGGTGGGCTTTGGGTTGATTATAACCTAATGACAAACATACCAGGGCTTTATGCTATTGGAGAATGCAATTTCTCTGATCACGGAGCAAACAGGCTTGGAGCAAGTGCACTTATGCAGGGCTTAGCCGATGGATATTTTGTATTGCCTTATACTATAGGCGATTACTTAGCTAGCTCAGGATATGACAGAGAAAGTACAGACTCAGCAGCATTTAAAGATGCAGAGAAGGCAGTAAGAGAAAAGATTGATAAATTATTAGCAGTTAACGGCAGCAAAACTGTAGATGATTTCCATAAAGAATTAGGACACATAATGTGGAATAATGTAGGAATGGCTCGAACTGAAGCTAGCCTTAAAGAGGCTAAGGAGAAGATTAAAGCCGTTAGAGAAAACTTCTGGAAAGATGTAAAAGTGGTTGGTACTAATGACGAGATGAACATGTCCTTAGAAAAAGCCAACCGTGTAGCCGATTTCTTAGAACTTGCAGAACTAATGGTAGATGATGCACAGAATCGTAGAGAATCTTGTGGTGGTCACTTTAGAGAGGAATCTCAAACGGAAGATGGTGAGGCATTAAGAATTGACGATGAATTCTCTTATGTATCTGCTTGGCAATATAATGGAGAAGGCAAGGAAGAAACCTTGAATAAGGAAGACCTTGTTTTTGAAAATGTCAAACTAACCCAGAGAAGCTATAAATAGTTAATAGAAATTAGTTAATAAGAATTATGTTCTTACGTCTAATATCTAAAAATCTAAAGTCTAAAAAATGAATCATAAATTAAATATATGGCGCCAAAAGGATGCCAACGATAAAGGGAAATTTCATACCTACGAAGTATCAGGTGTATCTCCTGATCAGTCGTTTTTAGAAATGATTGATGTATTAAATGATGACCTTACTCGTAAAGGCGAAGACCCTGTTCACTTCGATCATGATTGTCGCGAAGGTATTTGTGGAGCCTGCAGTATGGTAATTAATGGTAGTGCTCACGGCCCTAAAGGATTAATTACAACTTGTCAATTACATATGCGTAGTTTCTCCGATGGAGAAGAAATTACCATTGAGCCTTGGAGAGCAAAGCCTTTTCCAGTAATTAAAGATTTGGTAGTTGACAGAACACCTATGGATAGAATTATCCAAGCAGGTGGTTATGTTAGTGTTAATACTGGTGGAACACCAGATGCTAACGAAATACCAATTCCGAAGCATATTGCAGAGACAGCAATGGATGCTGCCCAATGTATTGGTTGCGGTGCTTGTGTGGCTACTTGTAAAAATGCTTCGGCTATGTTATTTACAGCAGCGAAGATTTCTCAATTGGCTGTATTACCACAAGGTAATGCAGAAAGAGCCAATCGTGCGGAAAGAATGATTGCTGTTATGGAAGAAGAAGGATTTGGTGGATGTACCAATACTGGAGCCTGTGAAGTTGAATGCCCTAAAGGCATAAGCTTAGAGCATATTGCACGTGCACACCGTGAGTATATGAGTGCCAAGTTTAGCTCTACTAACGACTAAGTAATTTAACATTACATAACTTTGAGCTGCCTTTTGCAAA
>CAZDQR010000388.1:0-2829 GCA_964507315.1 uncultured Roseivirgaceae bacterium | reverse complement strand
GGGTTTTTGCCTTGGCAGGAAGCATAACCCTAACAATAGCATTACTGACGGTAAGCTGGCAAACCTTTAAGGCTGCGCGTAGGAATCCTGTTGAAGCATTACGTTACGAGTAGTAGCTAGTGCTGAAATCCCGATATTTTCGTCGGGATAGAAGCTTTGATGTATGAATAGGGCACAGTCTATTAGTTACTATATCATTCTGATTATTAGAGAGTCATTTTGTGACTTGTTAACATTAGGAATTGATTAAAAATTTTGAAATTTAAATATCATGCTAAAAAATAATATTAAAATAGCCTTACGTACTTTATACAGGCAAAAAATTTACGCATCAATTAAAATTGGTGGTTTTGCATTGGGCATTGCAGCCTGTATTTTTATTGCCTTGTTCATTAAGCATGAGCTAAGTTACGATAAGCACTACAACAATGCTGAACGCCTATTCCGGGTTGTTATGGTTTATAATGAGGGGAATGGAATTGAAAAAGGGGTGTATTGGGCAGCTCCCTTTGCGAAGGCGCTAAAAGATGAATTTCCTGAAATTGAAGAAGCTGGAAGAATTAATGCAGTAGAGCTTTTTGGAGCAGGAAGCAATCAGGTTCGGCGTACTGATAGTAAGGATAATTATTATGAAGAAGGACTGGCCTATGCAGACCATGACATGATGAATATTCTTGATGTAAATTTAGTATTTGGCGATGCTAAAAAAATACTAACGGAGGCAAATACGGTGTTAGTATCAAAAAGCTTTGCAGATAAGCATTTTCCCAATGAAAACCCTGTTGGTAAATCGCTTATAATAAATGAAGATACCGATTTAACCTATCGGATTTGTGGAGTATTTAATGATTTCCCAGCTACCTCACACCTTCAATATCAAATGTTTGTAGCATTGCATGCTAATATATTTTATTATGGTGAGCAAACCCGATGGTCAGCTTCAAACTATTATACCTATATTAAAGTAAAGCCGGAGGTTAACATTGTTCAACTAGAGAATAAGCTTAAGCTTATTAGTGAGAAATATCTTGCTCCTACTTTCGAAATGGATATAAAAACTATAAACGAGGAGCTATCCTATATTCTACAACCTATAAGCGACATACACTTACATTCCGCTGACATTGATGATGGACTTCATCATGGTGATATACGATTTATTTGGATGTTTGGCATTATTGCTGTTTTTATACTGTTAATAGCTGCAATTAATTTTATTAACCTAACTACCGCAAAATCTTCAGCAAGAGCCAAAGAGGTGGGCGTTAGAAAATCATTAGGAGCTCAAAAAATAAGCATCATGAAGCAGTTTTTAACCGAGGCTGTATTGTATAGTTTTATTTCGGTATGTCTAGCACTATTGCTTGTTGTAATAGCCTTGCCTTTATTTAATCAGTTATCAGCAAAATCGCTTGATCTACCTTTAACATCGTGGTGGTTTATTCCTCTTATTTTAGCTTCGGGTTTAGTTATTGCTTTTTTGTCGGGCACATACCCAGCCTTTTATCTTTCATCATTTAAACCTATTAATGTTTTAAAAGGGACTTTTAAAACAAAAAAAGGAAACGGTTTAGGAAGAAACGGACTGGTTGTTTTTCAGTTTGCAACATCTATTGCTTTAATTATTGCTACCATGGTAGTTTTTAATCAAGTAAATTACATTTCAAACAAAAAGCTGGGCTATAAAAAAGATCAGATTGTGATACTACACGGCACAAATACGCTTGCTAACAATATAAATGCATTTAAAGATGAACTGCTAAAGAATTCTGGAATTGAAAATGTATCAATAAGCAATTACTTACCTATTGAAGGCTCGTTGCGAAATTTTAATACAATAAATAGAAAGGGTGAATCCGATTTTGAATCGAGTGTGAACAGTCAGAAATGGGAGATTGATTACAATTATCTTGAAACGCTAGGAATAAATTTAGTGGAGGGACGAAATTTTTCCAAAGAATTCAGTGCTGATAATAAATCAGTAATTGTAAACCAAAAATTGGTTAATGATTTTCATTTTGAACAAGCTATTGGTCAACATATTACCAATGGTAGAAAAACCTGGCAAATAATTGGCGTAGTTGAAGATTTTCATTTTGAAACGCTAAAGCAAGATATTGAACCCCTTTGTATGGAACTGGGTAACAGTACCGAAACTATTTTGATAAAAATATCTACAGAGAACACTGCGAACGTGCTAACTAATATTGAAACTGTATGGAATGATTTTTCACCAAACCAAGCCCTGCGTTATTCTTTTATGGATAGCGACTTTGAACTTATGTATAGCGATGTTAAGCAGATGGGTAATATTTTCATGTGCTTTGCACTATTAGCTATTATTGTTGCTTGCTTGGGGCTTTTTGGTCTGGTTGAATTCATTACTAAAGCACGAATTAAAGAAATTGGCGTACGTAAAGTAAATGGAGCCAAAGTTTCGGAGCTAATGCTAATGCTTAACAGCGATTTTATTAAATGGGTAGCCATTTCTTTCTTTATTGCTACCCCCATTGCCTTTTACGCAATGACTAAGTGGTTGGAGAATTTCGCCTACAAAACCACAATAAGCTGGTGGATATTTGCCTTGGCAGGTATCCTGGCTATAGGAATTGCATTGGCTACTGTTAGTTGGCAAACCTTTAAGGCTGCGCGTAGGAATCCTGTTGAAGCATTACGTTACGAGTAGTAGGTAAACTTCAGCTACGCTCAGCAACAGCTTACCTAGTTTAATTAATAAAGGAATGAATAAGTAAAAAAGAAGCAATAAAGTTAAAATACTAAATTATAAAATAATAGCGATATGATAAATAACAATCTAAAAATAGCCTG
>CAZDQR010000387.1:0-2835 GCA_964507315.1 uncultured Roseivirgaceae bacterium | reverse complement strand
AAATAATCCTATATTTGCAGTCCGATTTTCAGATCGTATATAAATCCGCATAAAATGACCGATTTAATCAAATTAGTAGAAGAAGAAAACGCAGCAGCTAGAGGCAATCACCTAGAATTTAAATCTGGTGATACCATTAACGTGCATTATAAAATTAAAGAAGGGGAGAAAGAGCGTATTCAGCTTTTTCAAGGAACCGTTTTGCAACGCAGAAATGTGAACACAAATGGCGAAACTTTTACAGTTCGCAAAGTGTCTAATGGCATTGCTGTTGAAAGAATCTTTCCATTACTTTCGCCAAATCTAGATAAGATTGAAGTGCTTAGAAGAGGTAAAGTAAGAAGAGCAAGATTATATTATTTACGTGGCCTTAAAGGAAAAGCAGCACGTATTAAAGAACAAAAATAAGGATTACAAATGTATCTTTAGAAGACCAATTGGATTTATTCAATTGGTCTTTTTTTGTTATACCTTTACGATTGCCAGTTAGTAAATTTTTGACCTAAAAGTATAATAATGGCCTGGTTTAAAAGAAAAGACAAAGGGATATTAACTCCTACTGAAGCCAAAAAAGAAGCTCCGGATGGGTTGTGGTATAAGACTCCCAAAGGGAAAATAATTCATACAAGAGAATTAAAAAACAATGCGTATGTAAGTCCAGAAGATGGGTACCATGTGCGAATAGGATCTAAAGAATATTTCGAAATTCTTTTTGACAATAATAGTTTTACCGAAATGGATAAGGATATGGTTTCTGCCGATCCTTTGGGTTTTGTAGATACAAAACCATATATAACAAGGTTAGAAGCTGTAAAGAAAAAGACTAATCTTAAAGATGCAGTTAGAACAGCTTATGGTAAAATTAATGGCATAGATATTAATATTGCCTGCATGGATTTTTCATTTATTGGAGGCTCTATGGGTTCTGTAGTGGGCGAGAAAATTGCAAGGGCCATTGAGTATTCAATTAAAAATGAAGTGCCTTTTTTAATGATTTCTAAATCAGGTGGTGCTCGTATGATGGAGGCTAGTTTATCGCTTATGCAACTAGCTAAAACTTCGGCACGATTGGCGCAATTATCAGAAACAACTACTCCTTATATTTCTTTATTAACAGACCCCACCACAGGTGGTATTACTGCATCATTTGCTATGTTAGGCGATTTTAACATCGCAGAGCCAGGAGCATTAATCGGCTTTGCTGGGCCTAGAGTAATACGAGAAACAATTGGGAAAGATTTGCCTAAGGGCTTTCAGAGTTCTGAGTTTGTGTTAGAGCATGGCTTCTTAGATTTTATTGTAGATAGAAGAGATTTAAAATCCAGACTTACAAAGCTCTTAAAAATGATTAAGAAATAAAGTGCCTAAAACAGGAAGTATTAAAGTGCCTAAAGTTTAATTTTACTTTAGGCATTTTTATTTTTAGACACTCCGAATTTAAAAGGCATGCGACTCATTAATCACCCCGTACTTTGTAATTATTACCTTACCTATAAGTGTAATGCAAAGTGTAGTTTTTGTGATATATGGGAAATTCCATCGAAATACGTTACGCTTGAAAGTGTAAGAAAAAATCTAATTGATCTTAAAAGCCTCGGAGTTAAAGTAATTGATTTTACGGGAGGAGAGCCACTGCTTCATCCAAATATTTCTGAAATTTTAACATTAGCCAAGGAGTTAAAATTTATTACTACCGTAACTACTAACGGGCTGTTATACCCTAAAAAGGCGAAAAGCTTGGTTGGACTTATTGATATGCTCCATTTTTCTCTAGACTCGTCTATCGCAGAAGAGCATAATAAAATGAGGGGAGTTGAATGCTTTAACTACGTAATGGACTCCATTAAAATTGCCAAAGAACTTGGCGAAAAGCCTGATATATTATTTACAGTATTCAAAGGAAATTTTGAGCAAATTAAACTCGTTTACGAGCAAATTGCTTTGCCCAACAAATTAGTAATGATTTTAAATCCTGCCTTTGAGTATAATGGCTTGGGTGTTGACAATGCTTTATCTGAGACACAGTTAGCTCAATTAAGTAATTGGGGTAAACAGAAATATGTGTATTTAAATCAAGCGTTTGTAGAGCTTCGTAAAAATGGAGGTAATTCAACTAAAAATCCAGTTTGCAAAGCTGCAAGCACAACCGTTGTAATCTCACCAGAAAACAACCTTGTTTTGCCATGTTATCACTTGGGTAAAAAATCATTTGCAATAGGAGATTCTTTACAGGCATTATACGCAACTTCTGAGGTGAAGGATATTATTAAATTGGAAGGGAAATTGCCAGAGTGTGAGGGCTGCACCATTAATTGCTATATGCAGCCTTCGTTTAGTGTTGAGCTTAATAAGTATTGGTTTAAGGCATTGCCAAGCACCCTTAAATATAATTATTATAAGGGCACGTGGAAACAGCTCATGAAATTTTAGAGGCTTTTCTAGTAGTAAAAGACTATAAGTTTAATCCATAACATCGAATGTCTTACATCTTGCATATTTAACCACAAGGTTTCACATGCTAGCGTGGTTATTTATCTCATTTATGAATATATTTGTGGCACTTGAAACAATAAAAAAATTGACCTATGGGTTCTGTAATAATTTCAGCAATCATTGCATTTTCAGTCGTTATTCTGTTATTGGTGCTTATTTTGCTTTTTGCGCAATCTAAACTTGTGCAATCTGGTGATGTAAACATTATTCTTAATGATGACAAGGATAATCCTATTATTACGCCTGCAGGAGGCACTTTGTTAACTACGCTATCGGCTAATAAAATATTTTTACCCTCAGCTTGTGGTGGTGGAGGTACTTGTGGAATGTGTAAGTGTAGTC
>CAZDQR010000386.1:0-2846 GCA_964507315.1 uncultured Roseivirgaceae bacterium | reverse complement strand
GGTGGTAGATCTTACGTAGTTAGCTTTAACCAACCAGTGGTTGCGTCTGATATTAAAGCTAGTTTAACTGCTTCTTTTGATGGAGCAGGAACGGAAGTAAAAACATTTGGAGCCAATAATGTAATTAAAATTACTACAAGTTACCAAGTATCTGATGAGTCGTCTGAAATGGATGAGCAAGTACAGAAATTGCTAATTGCTGGCTTATCAGAAAAAACAGGACAAATGTTTATTGCTGATGGATCGAAAATTGATGATACACACTTCTCTATATTGAGCTCAGAAAAAGTTGGAGCTACTATTGCAGATGATATCAAGAAAGATTCAATGAAAGCAATGCTACTTTCGTTGGTTGTAATTTTCTTATACATTGTAGTTCGTTTTAGAAAATGGCAATTTGGCTTAGGGGCAATTGTTGCTCTGTTTCATGATACATTAATGGTGCTTTCGGCATTTGCAATAGCTAGTTTATTTGGCTTTAGCTTCGAAATAGATCAGGTGTTTATTGCAGCTATACTTACCATTATCGGTTACTCAATTAATGATACCGTAATTGTATTTGATAGAATTAGAGAAAACGTAAACCTGCATACTTCCTCTAACAGAGAAGATATATTTAATGCAGCCATTAACAGTACTATGAACCGTACAGTAATTACTTCATTAACCACATTGGTGGTAGTGTTAGTATTATTAATATTTGGTGGTGCTGTGTTAAGAGGCTTCTCTTTTGCACTTGTAGTGGGTGTTTTAGTAGGAACTTACTCATCTATCTTTATAGCATCTCCAATTGTTTTGGATTTGGATAAGAAGAAGAAATAAGTACATTCTTAAAATTAAAAGCCAGCATTCTTTAACGAGTGCTGGCTTTTTTTGTGATATTATTGAAGTTGTTATACCATTTCAGTATTAATTGGTATAAGCGCTGTTATTCTAAGGATTACTCCCTCTTCCAAAAGAATGGAGTAAATAGAATGAGTACAGTGAAAAGCTCTAGCCTACCTAAGAGCATTAAAAAAGAGAGTACCCATTTACCAACAGTAGGTATGGTACTAAAATTATTTACAGGACTAACATTGCCTATACCGGGCCCTACATTACCTAAACTAGTTGCTACCGAACTTAAAGCTGTTGGGAAATCTAGCCCAACCCAAGCCATAATAATGCTCCCTAAGGAGAATATTAAAAAATAGATCATCATAAAGGCTAGCACATGGTAGGTTACTTCGCCTTGAATAGCTTTGGTGTTTAAGCGTACAGGGATGATCGCATTTGGATGTAGTTGGCGTTTCATTTCTAAAAAACTGTTCTTAAAAAGAACAATATGCCTTACAATTTTAATACCCCCTGCAGTGCTGCCTGCCATGCCTCCAATAAATAATAAGGCAAAAAATGCCATTGTAATTAGTGGCGACCAAGCAGTGTAATCTTCGGTTACAAACCCTGTAGTAGTTACAATGGAAACAACTGAAAACAGCGTGTCTCTAAAGTTTTTTTCAAAAGTGTATTCGGTATAGGAATGGACAAATCCAGTAATTATTAATGTAACAAGCACGATAAAAACTAAATAAACAATAAACTCTTCGTTATTAAATACCTTTTTAAAGTTACGTTTTAATAAAAAATAGGTGAGCGTAAAACTGGTGCCAGCCAAAAACATAAATAGCGTAATTATGTAATGGATATAGCCAGAATCGAAGTGAGTTATACTATTGTTTTTAGTAGAAAATCCACCAGTTGCCATGGTTGTTAAGCTATGGTTAATTGCATCAAAAAATGACATATCGCCAAACATAAGCAATACGGTTTCAAGTAATGTTAGCCCTACATATATAAACCAAAGTCTCTTGGCGGTATCTTTTATACGCGGCTTTAATTTTTCGGCAGAAATGCCGGGGGCTTCTGCTATAAATAATTGCATACCTCCAATACCTAATATAGGCAGAATAGCAACAGCTAATACAATAATTCCCATTCCACCAATCCATTGGGTTAGGCTACGCCAAAGTAATATGCCTTTGGGCAAGGATTCAATATCATTTAAAATGGAGGCTCCTGTTGTTGTAAACCCAGACATTGTTTCGAAAAAAGCATCTGTAAAATTGGGGATAGAGCCACTAAAAAGGTAAGGGAGAGTTCCAAAAATGGACATAACAATCCATCCCAGCGTTACCACTAAATACCCATCTCGTTTCTTTAGTTCTCTAGAGGCCTTTTTGTTTAATAAGAGCCATAAAGGCAAACCCGTAAAAATGGTAACTGCGGCTGAAGAGGCAATAGGCCAAAGGCTTTCTTTATAATAAATGCTAAAGGGAAGTGATAAAAGCATGCCTACTCCACTAATTACGAGCAGTAGCCCCAAAATGGAGACAATTAGGCTTACGTTAAATCTACTCATGAGAAATACTCTTCAACTTGTTGAATGGATTCGGATTTACAAAGTACTACAGCTCTATCCTTTGGTCTAAATTGAAAATCTCCTTTTGGAATTATCGCTTCTCCTTTTCTAATTACACCGGCCACAATAACAGAATCCGGTATGTCTAGCGACCTCAATGTATCTCTAGTAATTTTAGATTCTACCTTAATAACAAATTCTAGTACTTCTGCATCTACACCATGTATAGAGGTAAGGTTTATTATATCTCCTTTACGTATGTATCTAAATATAAAATTGGCTGCAATTAGCTTTTTGTTAATCATCGTATCAACGCCAATGTTTTGTGAAAGGTGGATATAATCTACATTTTCGACCAACGCAATTGTTTTTTTAACTTTATGATCTTTAGCTACTAAACTGGAAATTATATTAGTTTCAGAGTTCCCTGTAACTGCTATAAAAGCAT
>CAZDQR010000385.1:0-2869 GCA_964507315.1 uncultured Roseivirgaceae bacterium | reverse complement strand
ACTTATATTCAGGCAGAGCCGGAGTACAGAGTAGATGAATCTCAAATTAATAATTTCTTTATTAAAAATAATGAAGGTAAAATGGTTCCACTGGCAACGGTAGCTACTATTCGCCCTATTTCAGGTCCTGATTACACTACACGATTTAATCTCTATCGTTCGGTGGAAGTTACTGGTGGGCCAGCAGAAGGCTTTACTTCGGTGCAAGCGAGGGAGGCATTAAAAGAAGTGGCAGCAGAAGTGTTGCCTCAAGATATGAGTTATACTTGGAATGCGATGTCGTTTCAAGAGGAGAAAGCTTCAGGTTCCTTAATGATGATATTATCATTTTCGCTCTTGTTTGTATTTCTAATTCTTGCCGCTCAATACGAAAGTTGGTCGTTGCCATTTAGTATTTTATTAGGTACACCATTTGCCATCTTCGGAGCCCTATTTGCTTTGTGGGTATCGCGGTTGTTTAGTCCAACTTTTGAAAATAACATTTTTGCGCAAGTATCTTTTGTAATGCTCATTGGAATGGCTGCTAAAAATGCCATTCTAATTGTAGAATTTGCCAACGATGAATTTAAAAAAGGGATGAGCCTTTTTGATGCAGCAATAGCAGCAGCCAAATCAAGATTTAGACCAATCCTAATGACGGCATTCTCTTTTATACTTGGCGTGTTTCCATTGGTAGTGGCAACAGGTTCTGGTGCAGAAGCACGTAAAGTTATGGGAATGGCATTGCTAGGCGGAATGAGCATGGCTACATTTTTAGGAGTGTTTTTATATCCAATGCTCTACGTTTTTATTGGCAAAATTGCTGGTTACGAAAAGAAAAGAGATTTGGAAGCCCAACTTTTAGATAATAAATAGGATGTTGAATAAAAAAATAGTTATCGGTTATATAGTTATTGGGTTAATAGGTTCAATGGCAATCAGCAGCTGCAAGGTGGGGCCAAATTTTGAGAAAACTGAGGTAGCTTCTTCACCTACGTTTAGGTACGACAGCATTCAAGCAGATACCGTTGTTAACTTACGTTGGTGGGAGCTGTTTAATAATGCAGAACTAGATTCTCTAATCATTATTGGCTTACAGGAGAACAAGGATGTGCTAACTGCAGCCAGCAGGGTGCAGCAAGCAATGATAAATGTAGGTTTTACTAAAGCTGATATGTATCCTGGTTTTGGGGTGTCAGCTCAAGCAAATTTAGGCAATATTGTTGGAGGCCAACCCTTAAGTGGTGATGCTGGGGTGTATGTTGCAGGTGTTACCATGAATTGGGAGATTGATTTTTGGGGTAAGTATCGCAGAGCCACTGAAGCTGCTAAGGCAAATTTTGTGGCCTCTGATTATGCAAAAAGAGCCATTCAGGTAGGCGTGATTACAGCCATTACACAAACGTATTTTCAATTATTGGATTTTAAATGGAGGTTAGAAATTGCACAATCAACAGTAGTCTCTAGGCAGCGGGGTCTTGATATTATTTCAGACAAATTTGAACATGGAGTTGTTCCTCAAATAGATTTAAATCAAGCACAGATACAACTAAGCATCGCTGAGGCTAGTATGCCTTTGTATCAAAGACAAGTGGCTATTACAGAAACTTCATTGGCTATTTTATTAGGAAGAAATCCGTATTCAATATTGAATAATTCTACTTTAGAAGATCAAGATTTTCCTTCTGATATACCTCCAGGTATTCCATCCACTTTATTGCAAAGGCGCCCAGATATACTAGCAGCCGAAAATAGATTTCATGCTGAAACCGCCAACGTTGGAGTTGCAGAAGCACAGAGATTTCCTTCTATTAGTTTAACAGGGTTAATCGGTGGTGCTGCCACTCAACAATTATCGTCTGCAGCAACTGGCGGGTTAGCTTGGAGTGCTAGTGCTGGATTAATTGGGCCACTGGTCAATTGGGGAAAAAATAAGAAGCGAGCAGAGATTCAAAGGGAGGTAGCTTTGCAATCAGCCTATGCTTATGAGAATACAATCATACAAGCTTTTAAAGAGGTGGAGGATGCATTGGTAACAATCAATACAACAAAAACAGAATTAAGTGCTCGTAAAAGGCAGGTAGATGCAGCTATTAGCGCTCGTGATTTATCATTAGATCGTTATAATGGTGGCGTTACAAGTTATTTAGAAGTAATTGAAAATGACCGGTCTGCCTTTGAAGCAGAGTTGCAATATTCTCAGGTAAGACAACAACTACTAAATAGCTACATATTACTTTATAAAGCATTGGGTGGAGGTTGGATGACTGCTCAAGAAGAGCAAGCAGCTCAGGATACTTCAGCACAAAACCAAGGAAACTAAAAGCGTACGTAATGAAACCGTTATTACACAAACAAGCTTCAGTTAAGTTATCATTAATTCTACTGGGGCTTGTTGTTGTATTTAACGTACTTATCATGCCTCGGTTGGCGGGCGATCAAGAAGTTGTTCCAATTGATTTGCAATTTGCTTATACCCCAGAACGAGCCTATGAGCTAATTGATTCTTATAGCGATGAAACTCGTAGCGTGTATGCCATAGGCGAAATGACTTTTGATGTAGCCTACCCAATTGTTTATACGCTGTTTATGAGTGTTACTTTGATGCTCCTATATCCTAATAAAGGGAGAATTGCGTGGCTACCTTATGTAGTTTTTACAGCAGATATGTTGGAGAATACAGGCATTATAATAATGCTTAAAAACTATCCATCTCACTTAAACGAAATTGCTTGGATGACGAGTACTTTTTCCACGCTAAAATGGACGCTTGTATTTGTAGTTGCTATAATTATTTTAGTTGGATTGGGCAGGAAGATTTTTCAAGACAATAAATAATTGTTTAGAGATAGTCATTTAGGCACATACTAATTTAGAGTGTTCAATATTC
>CAZDQR010000384.1:0-2898 GCA_964507315.1 uncultured Roseivirgaceae bacterium | reverse complement strand
GTAATTATTAAAGAAGATAAATCAGCTTCAATTTAATAAGAAAAACATGTTAAGAGTTATAATTGGGTGCCTGTTGGCACCCTTTTTTATAAGTTGTACTGGATCAGACAAGGCAGGTGTCAGATCTAAAGAACGGGATATTGTTATTAATAATCCCACTATAGACAGTGAATTAACTTTGTTAATGAGGAAAATGTATGACGATGCAGATTCTATTAAACAAAGTATAAAGAATAATACAGGTAATATAACAGAGGAATTTATAGCCGAACTTGAACTAGTTCATACGGCTACTCCTAGCGATCCAAAGCTTAATAATCCAGCCTTTACTGCGTTTAATGAACTTCTTATTACTGAAGCTAAAGCTCTTAAGAATCAGAAGGAAGGTAAAGTTGAAGGATTTAATAGATTGGTAAATAAATGTATCGACTGCCATAAAACCTTTTGCCCTGGGCCTATTCCAAGAATTAAGAAATTAAAGATTTGATGCTAAAATATTGATACTTGTAATTTACTTATCAATATTACCCAATCGCTGTCTTAGATTTTATACTACAATGGTTACTCAAAGTTCTTAATAAACTCTGAGCAACTATTGTAATAGTATATTAAAACTTCCAGCCAATAGCTACACGAACTTGAGACGAAAAAGGTCCAATATCATCACATTCACACTGGTATTCATAATTAACTCGGTAGGTTAAAAAGAAAAACAAATGCTTTTTCCCATAATTCAAATAGCGTACATCTCCTGTAATCATTTTATAATCTATTGGGCCAATATAGGCACCACCTAAGCCAAGTACCAAGCGGTTCTTATCCCCAAATGCCATGTCTAAGCCCCAGTCGTAATAAGGCCAAGGTTCATAAGGGCTATACCCAACCGATACTTTGGGCATCCACATAAACCTATCTTTAGGATTTATGATATAATGGTAATTAAGTTGGAGTCCTAAAAAATAAGCAAAATTATTTTCTACACTTACCGCATGATGCCCCAAATGGTATTCTTTTTCTTGACCCTTTGCTGCAATTGCACTAAAAACTAATAAAATAAGGAATGATTTTTTCATATGACGATTCAATTTCATTTCCTCCTCCTTTTGTACCATCAGTGATTGTTATTGATTTGTATGTAACATCTTGTTGCCCTAAAGAAGTAGTTACTACTAGCTTAAGCTGAGCACTGGCGGGCACAAGTGTTGAAAAATTCCTGCCGTAAGATGATGACCAGCCAACAGCTACACCGTTCCAAGACCATTCATAAGAAACGCTTCCCCCGGCATTACTCACATTCGAATTCCAATATCGGTAACCAGTTTGCGAAATTACAGATGGTCCTGTAATGGTCGCATTAACAAAACCAAACTCAGCGAGCACCAAGGCTACTTCTGCATCTATAACTCCCCAACCGTATTGCGAATCTCTAATTTGATCATGAATATAATTAGAAGATGCATTTTTTAATATGTTTATTACTCCGCTGCGAGTTAACCCCGGGTTTTGTGCCCAAACTAAATCTGCCACTCCACTTACCAAGGCAGCAGCAGCCGATGAGCCTTTTGCTTTTATTCTGTCTTGGGTATCATTATGCATGCCCAAAGCTAATCTACCATCAGATGTTCTTTCTAAATAGGTGCAAAAATCTACAAAACTCCCATTATTATTCCCTGCATATACATTTAGGTATATGCCGTTAGGGTCACCTGTTGGGTTGAACTTAACGCCTGTAACTGCCAAGGTGTTAGAGTGCCTTGCAGGGAAAACACCTAACCCTATCACTGAGCCTGCGGCACATACTACCAGTTTACCTGCTGTTTCGGCAACAACTAATGCATCCCAAACAGTTTGCTTATAAAACAAATACCCAAGGCTTATATTAATTACTCGTACATCAGTATCCAAAGCAAATTGTTCAAGTGCATCTATTAAATCTTGTTTTTCATGATTAGTATCTAATACAACACCGTCACCTGCTTTGTATGCTTTAATACTTGCCCTGTAAGCTACTCCTGTAATGGCATTATCGTTATTAAGAGGGCTTGCAATCATACCGGTTACGGTAGTGCCATGGGCACAGTCTTCTTCGTTATTAAAAAGCTCAATGGTTCTGGGGTTTGCGGCATCCCAATCAAACTCCGTTTGGGTTAGTAATTCCTGCGCACCATCAATACTTGTATCAATTACTCCAATGGTAGTGCCTTCCCCTGTATTATAGGCCCAAGCCCCTTCCACATTATGAGCAGATAAATGCCACGATATGGCACTTTGAGTGCCTGGCAATAAAGTAAAAGCATTACTTGCATTTTCATTGCCATTAGGGCCACAAAAAACTGCTTCTTGAACTCGCCCACCTATGTTTGAAGAACCCATATACTGTTCTAGCGTAAAGCCCCAGGGCTCTACATACCGTACAAAAGGCAGCTTTCTTAATTTAGCAATGGTTTTATAATCAGATACCTTAATAACTATGCTATTAATAGTTCTAATTTTTTTTTTCTTAATTCGCTAGAAGCTCCTTTATATTTTATAGAGGTTTTAGTGTAGTTTAATAAAAAATCGACTAACTGTGGCTTATTTTTAAGCCCTCTGGCATTATCAAAATTAAAACCAACAGCAACGGTGCTATCTCCTCTAACAACGGCACTCCAGAGTGTATAGGCATCCACTTTTTCCCATTTAAATTCTTCGCCACTTTGCTCCATATTCATAGCAATTTCAAATAACTCTGCACCAGTATGTGGGTCTCTATTTTTTAAAGCCTCAACTTCAATATTTTGAAGGTCGTTGTTAGCCTGTGTTTTTTGTTCAATCGAATCAAAGCGATTAGTACAACTTACTACCGATAGATAGATAGATAGATAGATAGATAGATAGATAGATAGATAGATAGATAGA
>CAZDQR010000383.1:0-2922 GCA_964507315.1 uncultured Roseivirgaceae bacterium | reverse complement strand
CGTAAAATACGAATAGACGACAAGAAACTGGAGATTACTTTCAAGGGGAATAGAAGGTTCTCCAGCGTCAAGCGTCTTTGAAATCCTGAAATATTTAATCCAATAATCTCATACCCAGCATCCACTACTTTAGTCATTTCCATACGGCCTTTTGCTCCCACAAATAAAATTTCTGAAGTTGGATACAACTCCATTATTTTATCTGCCACAGCTAGTGCAGGAAAAATATGACCACCGGTGCCTCCACCACTAAGTATTACTCGATATGATTTATTGGTTTCGATAATTAGTCTGTTTTAAGTTTTACTACGTTTTTAAATTGTCCTTTAGAGGGTGCTATCGTATTATCCACCTCTCCTCTGCTTACGCTCAATATTATCCCTAAAGACATGCCTGTAAATAAAAGAGAAGTGCCTCCCATACTTAAAAAAGGTAACGGCAAGCCCGTTATAGGTCCTAACCCTACCACAACACCCATGTTTACCATTGCTTGAATTACCAGTGCAAAGGATAAGCCGGCAGATAGCAGGCCACCAAAGGCGCGTTCACTATTCGCAACAGCCTTCATCCCTCTAAACAATAAGGCGAGGTATAATAAAACAATTATAACTCCACCTATCATGCCATACTCTTCGATAATGATGGCGTACACAAAATCCGAATATGGATGAGGGAGAAAATCTTTTTGATCACTTCTACCAGGCCCTTTACCTGCAATACCCCCAGATGCAATGGCAATACGTGCCTGTTCTGCCTGATAAGGCAAGCTTTTTTCACTTAAAAAAGAAGTAACTCTACTCCTTGCCGTAGCTCCTCGCTGTCCAAAAGACATGGCCAAAGCACCAACCATTACGCCCACCAATACTAGTAAACCTAAATATTTGAGTGGCACCCTTCCTATAAACATTATCAACATTACAGTTGCAAACAGCATAATGGCTGTAGAAAGGTCTGCCATGGCAATAAGCCCGCAGATGATGCCACTCCATACCAACATGGGGATAAGTGTAGTCTTAAAATCTTCTATATTTTGTTGCTTTTTTGCCAACATAGCAGCAATACCAGCAATAAGTGAAAGTTTTGCTAAATCTGAGGGTTGAAATACTTGATTGATTACCGGAATTGTAATCCAACGAGATGCCTCATTTAAGCTAGTACCTGCCAACCATGTGTACACTAGTAATGGGATGGATAAGAGCATCCCTGCCTTGGCCAAGGTAGAATAATACCTGTAATCTATATTATGAGCCACCCACATTGCAAGTAAACTTAGCCCAATAAGCAATGTGTGTTTTATTAGGTAATACTCCGTGCTCTCCATATTTCGGTAAGCCAAGGCACGTGTAGAACTGTATACAACAAACAAGCTAATTACACCTAAAAGGATGGCGATTGCCCAAATAACTGGGTCACCTTTAATATTATCATTAAGCCATGCTTTTACCTTATCCATTTACGTCAGATTTAAGTTCAAAAACAGCTTCTTTAAATAACTCTCCTCTTTGGGCATAATTTTCGAATAAATCGAAACTTGCACAGGCAGGAGACAACAACACAACATCGTTTGAGTTAGCATATTCAAACGCCATTCGAGCCGCCTCTTTTACATCTTGTGTTTCGGAGATGTTTGCAACGATTGGCCCAAAGAAATCAATCAATTTTTTATTATCAGCACCAAGGCAAACCATTGCTTTCACCTTTTCGGCTACCAATTCTTTAATTTGGTTATAATCATTGCCTTTGTCCTTTCCACCAGCAATCCACACAATATCATTTGAATAACTACCCAGCGCATAATAAACTGCCTCCACATTAGTGGCTTTGGTATCGTTTACAAACTCAACTCCATTAATGGAAGTGATATATTCCATTCGATTAGGCGCATTTTTAAAACTAGATAAATGCACTAGCACATCTTCTTTAGAAAGACCATATTGCATTACAGCCGTAATAGCAGCCAACATATTTAAAATATTATGCTCCCCTTTTAACGGAAATAGATTGGCAGGCACATTAAATTGCTCTCCTTCAAACTGGATCGCGAGTCCTTCTTCGGATTTAAACCCAACGGTTTTACTCGATTTCTTAAAACCAATGGGAGCTAAATTTATTTTTTGAGTTAATTGAATTACTTTTTTATGCAGCACTTCATCTTCCTCAAAATGAATTAAGCAATCTTGCTCCTGCATATTTTTTGTGATACGCATTTTAGAATTTGCGTACTTATCAAAATCATTATCATACCTGTCTAAATGATCTGGCGTAATATTTAAAAGGATTGCAATACTTGGCTTAAAGCTACTGATGGCATCCAATTGAAAACTACTCATTTCAACCACATATACCTCTGCACTATCTTCAATTACTTGTCGAGCCAAGCTATGACCAACATTACCTGCCAAGCCAGCTTTTACACCAGAGGCTGTAAGTAAATGATGAATCAATAAGGTAGTAGTCGTTTTGCCATTGCTCCCAGTAATTGCGATAATTGGCTTATCTGTAAACCTATAGGCAAATTCAAGTTCATCAATGAGCTCGATTCCAGCTTCTATTATTTTTTCTATAATGAGAATATCGAAAGGGATGCCAGGGCTTTTGATTACCAATTCAGCCCCTTTCAATAAATCAACAGAATGGCTGAACTCTTCAAACTCAATCTTATGCTCAACTAATTCATTTCTATACTTCGGATTTATTGCTGCAGCATCGGACACAAATACATCATAACCCTTGCTTTTAGCAAGAAGGGCTGCTCCAACTCCGCTCTCTCCAGCTCCCAGTATGATGATTCGTTTACTCATTATCTAATTTTTAGCGTAGCTAAGGTTAGTATGGCTAGCATTATTCCGATAATCCAAAACCGGGTAACAATCTTAGGTTCTGGTATTAATTTCTTTTGGTAGTGGTGGTGAAGTGGTGACA
>CAZDQR010000382.1:0-2930 GCA_964507315.1 uncultured Roseivirgaceae bacterium | reverse complement strand
TTCATGCATCTCAGCAATAACTAGGGAAAATATTTTCGAGTACATTTTTTTTAAGTGTTAAATTCATAACAGTATCTTCTTCTGCCTTGTTAGTAAGTTGTTTCCCTTTAAAATCATAAACTGCAGAATGTCCATTATAACTCTTGTCGGTGCCATCAATGCCTATTCTGTTTACACCAATCGAGTAGCTCAAATTTTCTATGGCGCGGGCTTGTAATAAAGTATCCCATGTATTTACCCTTGCTTTAGGCCAATTGGCAACGTAAAAAATTAAATCGTACTCCAAATTGATATTTCTGCTCCAAGTAGGAAATCTTAAATCATAGCATATTTGAGGCTTAATTTTCCATCCTTTTAATTCAAATATTGGTTGTTTATTGCCTTGGGCAAAAAAGTGATGCTCGTCCGCCATTCTAAATAAATGGCGTTTATCATAATGCTGCACTTGCCCATCTGGAGAAGCCCAAATCAGACGATTAAAATAGGCTGACTCTTCTTTAATGATTACACTGCCTGTAATAACGGCCCTAGTATCAGCTGCCATTTGTTTCATCCATGCTACTGTACTACCCTTCATTTCTTCTGCATTCTCCACAGTCTCCATGGTAAAGCCGGTAGTAAACATTTCGGGTAATATTATTAGGTCTGGCTGGGTAGATATACCTTTTATTTGGCCAGTTAACAGTACTCGGTTGGCTTCAGGATTTTGCCAAATAATATCGAATTGGATTAGGGCGATTTTTAAATCTTGCATAGTATTTCTGCTGCTTTCTGCAAGGTGTCTTCGCTCTTAGCAAAGCATATCCTTAAATAATTTATATGTGATCCGTCTTCGTAAAAAACAGAGGCAGGGATGGTTGCTATTCCGTGCTCTTTGGTCATCCATTCAGCCATTTCTGTATCAGGCTTATCACTTATTTTATCATAACTAAAAAGTTGGAAATAGGTGCCATAACAACTGTGCGCTTCAAACCGTGAACTTGTCATGAGCTCTGCAAATCGATCTCTTTTTGCTTGGTAAAACTTAGGCAAAGGTAAATAGTTTTCTTCGTGCTTCATGTACTCTGCAACCCCAACCTGTACCGGTGTATTTGTAGCAAATACATTAAACTGGTGCATTTTTTGAAGTTCCTTGGTTATTTCCTTAGGTGCTACCATATAACCAGTTTTCCATCCAGTGGCATGAAACGTTTTTCCAAAGGAGAAAATAGCTACTCCTTTAGCATAAATAGCAGGGTATTTTAATATAGATTCATGTTTTTTGTCATCGAAAATAATATGCTCATAAACTTCATCGCTAATTACATAAATGCCGTGTTTGGTCACTAGCTGCTCTAAGCTTTGTAAATCTGCTTTACTCAGTACTGCCCCCGTTGGGTTATGCGGAGTGTTTATTATTATGGCCTTTGTTTTATCCGATATGTTTGATTCTACTTCTTGCCAATCGATTCCAAAAGAAGGTGCCTTAAGTTCTAAGTGTACAGGAATGCCTTTATTAAGTTTTATAACAGGATCATACGAGTCGTAAGCTGGATCAAACATAATTACTTCGTCACCCTCAAACACCAATGCTGTAATAGCCGCAAATAAGGCTTGTGTGCCTCCTGCTGTTACGGTAATTTCTAAATCTGAATCTACTTTGGTTCCATAGATTCGTTCTATTTTGTCCGAGATGCTTTGTCTTAATATTGGCAGCCCAGTCATTGGGGCATATTGGTTCATTCCTGATTTCATAGCGTTAGAAACTAGCTCTACAAGCTCGGGCGCTACTGGAAAATCCGGAAACCCTTGCGATAAATTAACTGCATTATGATCTGCAGCCATTTTAGACATAATGGCAAAAATACTTGTGGCTGCGTTAGGCAATTTGGATGGTAAACTCAAGGCTTTTATTATTATTGGTGGGGATCAAATTTACAAATTTGAATTATCAATTAGGAATGTTCAATTAACAATTACCTAATAACCAATAATAATTACCCTAATTTACTATTTTGCTAAGGGCGCTTTAATTCTATATTTGGTTTTAACCTTACCCTTGCTAATATTATTTAGTTTTCCTTTAAGCAACCTCTTTTTGATTGGGCTAAGGTGGTCGGTAAATAAAATTCCTTCAATATGGTCGTATTCGTGTTGTATGATACGCGCTTTAATGTCATCATAGGTTTCTTCATGTTCTACCCAGTTTTCATCAAAGTACCTAATGGTTAATTCTTCCTGTCTGTAAATTGTTTCTCTAATATCGGGTATGCTTAAGCAGCCTTCTTCAAAGTCCCATTCATCACCAACTTCATCTATTATTTCTGGGTTGATGAACACTTTTCTAAATCCAATAAGACCATCTTCATCATCGTCTTCTTCGGCCATGGGAGTAGCATCTACCACAAACATGCGAATGCTTTTACCAATTTGTGGAGCAGCTAGGCCAACTCCGCTAGCATTCTCCATAGTTTCAAACATGTCTTCAGCAAGTTTAATAACATCTAACTTGCCTTTAGCAATGTCTTTTCCTCGTTTTTTTAACACAGGATCTCCGTAAACAACAATGGGGTATATCATCTAATAAACGACTGTGACTCAATAAACGACTGCAAAATGATTGTAGCGCTTATTTTGTCAATATTTTCTTTTTTTCTTCTGTCTTTTTTTGTCGATCCTCCTCTAATCATAGCATCTAATGCCATCTTGGAAGTAAATCGCTCATCGTGCAAATGTACTGTGTGTTTGGGGAAAGTTTTTTTTAGAAGGGTAACAAATTTAAAAACAGCATCGGTAGAATCTGTTTTTTGTAATTGGAGGTTAAGTGGTTTACCTACAATAAAAGCATCAACTTGTTCCGATTTGCAATAGGTAATTAAAAAATTAATCACCTGTTTAGTAGGTACTGTTTCCAAAGCGGTTGCTATAATTTGTAAAGGATCGGTAACGGC
>CAZDQR010000381.1:1964-2954 GCA_964507315.1 uncultured Roseivirgaceae bacterium | reverse complement strand
TTAACAAGGTTTTGTAATTCTTCGAATCTTTTCATTTCAGTTTAAAGTTTTAAGGTTATTTATATTTATTAAAATTATTATTTAGCCAATATAGTCAAATTGTGGATAAAACAACACACGCACGACATTATTTGGCCATTATTCGCTAAATTCTACTAGTTTTTGCTCTTTATAATAGCCATCATCCAGTTTTTTCTTCACATCTACAAAAGCGCTGATAGTCTGTTCTACATCCGCTAATGTGTGTTCAGCTGTTGGAATAATCCTCAAAATGATAGTGCCTCTAGGTACAACTGGGTAGATAACAACCGAGCAAAATACACTATAATTCTCTCTCAAATCCATTGCTAAATTTGCAGCTTCGCCTACAGTACCATTTAAAACCACTGGAGTAACTGGGCTTTTGGTAGTACCTATATTAAACCCATTTTCTCTGTATCCACTTTGAAGTGCATTAACAATTTTCCAAAGATTTTCTCTTAACTCTGGTTTCGTTCTTACAAGCTCTAATCTTTTTAATGCTCCAACTACCAAAGGCATAGGCACCGACTTTGCAAATATTTGAGAACGGGTATTAAATCTTAAGTATTGGATTACATCTTTATTACCAGCAATAAAAGCACCAATGCTCGCCATTGATTTTGCAAAAGTTGAAAAGTATAAATCTATTTCATCTTGCACTCCTTGCTCTTCCCCAGCTCCAGCACCAGTTTTACCCATAGTACCAAATCCGTGTGCATCATCAACTAATAACCTAAAGTCAAATTTCTTACGCATAGAGATAACTCCTTTAAGATCGCCCATGTTACCCGACATGCCAAATACACCTTCGGTAATAACTAAGATACCTCCACCCGTTTCATCTACAATTTTTTGAGCTCTACCTAATTGCTTCTCAAGGTTTTCGATATTATTATGAGGATATACAAATCGTTTACCCATATGTAGTCTAACGCCATCCACAATACTTGCGTTCAATTCTGCATCATA
>CAZDQR010000381.1:0-1954 GCA_964507315.1 uncultured Roseivirgaceae bacterium | reverse complement strand
CTTCGGTCTACAACCGCATCAATTACCGACATAATGCCTTGGTATCCATAATTAAGAAGCATACAAGCTTCTTTTTGAACAAAATCGCCAAGCTCATCTTCAAGTTGATCGTGAAGAACAGTATTACCCGACATCATTCTTGCTCCCATTGGATAAGCTAAGCCCCAATCTTTTGCAGCATCAGCATCGGCTTTTCTAACTTCAGGATGATTGGCAAGTCCCAAGTAGTTGTTAAGACTCCACGTTAATACCTCTTTTCCTCTAAATTTCATTCGAGGCGAAATTTCACCCTCCAATTTAGGAAACATAAAATACCCTTCTTCAACATTTGCGTGTTTTCCAAGAGGGCCTCTATCGAGCATTAATTTTTTAAATATATCCACTATCTAATCGGTTTATAGTACTTATTATTCTTATTTCAAAGAGCGCAAATATACGTAAAATACGTTTATTATTAAATGAAAGGAATTTGTATTTTTTAAGGATGTTGCATTTACTTAAAATCTTAATCTAATCGTATAAATAGCTTCTATCAGTTTTGTACTATTGTATTAAACACACAAAGCCATGGCAGAAATTAAAAAAATACTTATTGCGAACAGGGGTGAGATTGCACTTAGAGTTATAAGATCTGCCAAAGAAATGGGCATAAAAACAGTGGCTGTATACAGCGAAGCAGATAGAACATCTCCACACGTGCTAGCAGCAGATGAAGCTGTACTCCTCGGTCCTCCCCCATCTTCAGAATCTTACTTACTAGGTGATAAAATCATAGATTTTAGCCTAAAACTAAACGTAGATGCTATTCACCCAGGGTATGGCTTTTTATCGGAAAATGCGGAATTCGCAGATAATGTAGAAAAAGCGGGACTTATTTTTATTGGCCCTTCTTCTGAAGCCATTAGAATTATGGGCAACAAACTTGCAGCAAAAAAAGCGGTAGGTGCGTTTAAAATACCGATGGTGCCTGGTACAGATGAAGCCATTACTAACCCTGAAATTGCTAAACAGTTAGGAGAAGAAATTGGCTACCCCATATTAATTAAAGCTAGCGCAGGTGGCGGTGGTAAGGGAATGCGCGTTGTACAACACAAGGATGAACTTGAAGAGCAAATGAACATGGCCATTAGTGAGGCTACGTCTTCTTTTGGTGATGGCTCCGTTTTTATCGAGAAGTATATTGAGTCCAATAAGCATATTGAAGTTCAAATTCTAGGCGATCAAAAAGGCAATGTTTTATACCTTTTAGAAAGAGAATGCTCCATTCAGCGTAGGCATCAAAAAGTAATTGAAGAAGCGCCATCTATGGTAATAGACGATAAGCTTAGGGCTGAAATTGGCAAAGCAGCCGTTAGAGTTGCAAAAGCTTGTAATTATTATGGAGCAGGAACAGTAGAATTTATCTTCGAAAATGGGTCATTCTATTTTCTTGAAATGAATACAAGGTTGCAAGTGGAACACCCTGTAACCGAATTAATTACTGGAATAGACCTTGTAAAAGAGCAAATTTTAATAGCAGAAGGCAAGGCACTTTCATTACGTCAAGAAGATATAAAAATACATGGGCACGCCTTTGAGGTGAGAGTATATGCCGAAGACCCAGAGAATAATTTTCTTCCCGATATTGGTAAACTAAGCACTTATGTACGTCCTCAAGGATATGGAGTTCGTGTAGATGATGGATTTGAGCAGGGTATGAATATCCCCATTTATTACGACCCAATGATTGCCAAACTAATTACACATGGCAGCACCAGAGATGAAGCAAGAATGCGTATGATTAGAGCCATTGATGAATATAAAATTACAGGAATAAAGACTACTCTTCCTTTCTGCAAATTTGTATTTGAACACTCGGCTTTTATAGATGGTAGTTTCGATACCAAATTTGTAGAAAAATATTTTTAGAGATAGTCATTTAGGCACATACTAATTTAGAGTGTTCAATATTCTC
>CAZDQR010000380.1:0-2972 GCA_964507315.1 uncultured Roseivirgaceae bacterium | reverse complement strand
CACTTAGCCTCTCCAATAAAGGTGGGTGCGAATAATGAAAAAATACATAGGTAGGGTGTGGGTGTAAATTACTCAAATTATCAGTAGATAACTTTTTAAGTGCAGAGGGTAAATCAATTGAATTGGTAGTTTCAATGGCAAAATGATCTGCCTCATATTCATTTTTACGACTTATTACATTAGATAGAATGCTAGTGATAAACGAAATAGGAGTATATAGCATACTAAACGCGATTAAATTAAGGTGCAATTGTAAACTTTGAGCACCCAGTGCCAACGACAAGCTTTCGTTAAATATAAAAACTGACATTATGTAAAGCATTGCTCCAGTTTGCAATACCGATGAGATCATACTTCCAATAATATGCTTCTTTTTATAATGCCCCACTTCGTGGGCAAAAATGGCCACAAGTTCTTCGATCGAATGATTTTCAATTAATGTATCGTACAACACTACTTTCTTCTTTTTACCAAATCCAGAGAAAAAAGCATTGGCTTTACTCGATCTTTTAGAACCATCTATCACAAAAATATTGGTTAATGGAAAGTCAACTTTTTTGCTATATACTTCAATGGCCGATCTTAAATCACCTTCCTTCAACGGAGTAAGTTTGTTAAATAAAGGCATTATTAGGGTAGTATAAAACATGTTCATAAATAACATAAACACGGTAATTACAATCCAAAACACCCACCAAAACTGACCTCCTAAGGAGTTTAAAAGATATAAGAGTACAAATAGTAGCAATCCTCCCAAAATGGCACCAAGGGCATACCCTTTTAGTTTGTCTAGTATAAATACCTTAGGCGTTGTTTTATTAAAACCAAATTTTTCTTCAATCACAAAAGTGCTGTATAATTGAAAAGGGATGCTAGTTATATCTGAAACAATAAATAGTATTCCAAAAAAGGCAAGCGCTCTAAGGCTATCGTCAGATACGTGTGGCAATAAAAGGTCATTAAGCCAGCCAAACCCTCCTAGAGCTAGAAATAATATAGAAACTAAAAAGCTTACAGCTCCTGAAATAAATCCAAACCTAGTTTGAGCTGCTTGGTATTCCATAGATTTATTATACTTATCAGGCTCATAAATATCATCGGCCTCACTTGGTAATGATTTCTTCCCTTCTTTCAGATTTAATACCTCTAATAAAATATCAAACCCATAATTAGCTAAGGATAGCAGTATTAATATAAGTAAAATCGTATGTGGTGCCATTTAAATTAATTTTAAGTGCGCAAATCTACTAAAGAATGAGTAATGATGGATTGATTTTAACGCATGCTAATTGCTTATTTAATACAGATGCATAATTTAGCATCATGAAAAAATGCTATCTACTTACTGCCCTTTTAATTACATCCATATATAGTTCAGTAGCGGTGGCTCAAAGCGATTTACAAATTGCCAAACTTCAATATCAAGGAGGTGGAGATTGGTATGCCAACAAAACAGCCCTACCCAATTTAATAAGTTTTTGCAACGAAAATATTAACACAAATATTAACTCTGATGAAGCTATTATTGAAGTGGGCAGTAAGTTTATCTTTACGTATCCTTATGTGTATATGACCGGCCACGGTAACGTTGTTTTCTCTAATGAAGAAGCCGAAAATTTACGAAATTATTTAGTTGGAGGCGGTTTTTTACATATTGATGATAATTACGGTTTAGATAAATTTGTTCGGCTAGAAATGAAAAAAGTATTTCCCGAATTAGAATTCATAGAGCTTCCTTTTGACCACCCTATTTACAATCAGAAATACAAATTTAATAATGGCTTGCCCAAAATACATGAGCACGATGGCAAACCAGCACAAGGGTTTGGCCTTATCTACGAAGGTAGGTTAGTTTGCTATTATACTTACGAAACTGATTTGGGTAATGGATGGGAAGACCCACAAATTTATAACGACCCACAAGCATTGCGAATTAAAGCTTTACAAATGGGTGCCAATATTATTCAATACTGCTTCACACAGGATTAAGGCAGCCATCTACATAATAATCTAAAGTGAGATTTTAATTTGCTTTGAAAACTGTAGTAATGTATCTATTTTGGGCACTTTGTTTTAACTCAAGTAGTAGATAGATGGCGTCAAGAGGAAAATTTAGTGGCAGAATAGGGTTTATTGCAGCAGCAGCAGGTTCAGCTGTAGGTCTAGGTAATATTTGGCGCTTCCCATACGAAACAGGCGAAAACGGTGGAGCTGCTTTTCTACTTATCTACCTTATTTGTATGGTTCTGATTGGATTCCCGGTGATGGTTGGCGAAATATCTATTGGCAGGAACACCCAATTAAACGCATTTGGGGCTTATAAAAAAATAGGTGGAGCCAAATGGGGTCTGTTAGGATACTGGGGAATCTTGTCTGCGGTAATGTTTCTATCCGTTTATAATGTAATTGCAGGTTGGGCATTTGCCTATTTTGTACAAATGCTAAATGGCACATTATCTGCCACTCAAAATTTTGGGGAACACTTCACCGATCAAATTGCAGATGTTAGCGATCTCTTTTTCTACTCGTTAGGGTTTATGGTGTTAACTGCGGTTATTGTATCCCGAGGTATTAAAAAGGGAATTGAATCTGCTTCAAGAATATTAATGCCAGCATTATTTATAATGCTCATTGGCCTTATTGCATACAGTTTTACATTAGAGAATGCGATGGAAGGTGTAAAGTATTACCTAATTCCTGATTTAAGTAAAATTACTCTTGCCACTGTTTATAATGCTTTAGGACAAGCATTCTTTTCTTTATCGCTAGGCATGGCAGCATTGGTAACTTATGGGTCGTATATAAGCAAAAAAGAAAATATTGTTACATCAGCAGCACTGGTTACAGTTACTGATACTACAGTAGCATTTTTGGCTGGATTACTTATATTTCCATTAGTATTCTCTCAAGGTCTCTCACCAAGTGAAGGGCCTGGATTAGTATTTGTTGTACTTCCAGGAATTTTTGCAGGA
>CAZDQR010000379.1:0-2975 GCA_964507315.1 uncultured Roseivirgaceae bacterium | reverse complement strand
GCGGTTTAGTTATTTCTTTAAAGATAATGCAATTTCAAAAGCTTTAATAGCCCAATTTGTGAGCTCTTTTTTATCTTCTAAAATCTCTACCGGAACTTCCCAATAAGGCAGCCCCTTTGTTTTTTCACTTGACATAAAGGCTTTCATTCCATAGGCATCATAATCGGCTTGATTTTCTTGGGTTACACGAAGGCAAAAAATGTCGTTCCCTATCAAACCAAACATTACCCCTTCTTTATAATAGCTTAGTCCTCCGAACATCTTTTTGGTAGTAATGTCATCTAGGTTACTTAACTGGTCATTAATATAGTCAGAGTAAGCAATTGAAAAAGCCATGTTTATTTTTGTTTACCTAGCTTCTTAAAATAGTTGATATCTATGAAATAGATAAATTTAACCGAAAGTGTATTATAATGATCGTCTTTAACGGTTGAAGAAATATTTTCGCCTAGGTTTCGATCAATTTTACGGCTAAAATTAAAGATGGCATCTTTCCAATTTATTTTTACAAAACTACCCGGTGCTACTTGCCAGGAATATACCATATCGATGTTAAACGCATTAAAACTAGAATTAAAATCTGAGCTTCCATCCGGATTAAACCCATCAAAATTAGTATCCCCTAAGGTCCCATCCTCTTCCAAATTATAGAACTCATTATACTGGGCCCAGCTCCAATAATGCCTTAATCTAAATGTAAGAGCCATATATTCATTAAACGTATAATTTACGCCAATTACATTTTCGATGGTCTGCTGATCTCTATTTCCAAAAATTATCTCCTCTAAATTATCATTTGCATCATACACTTTTGTTACAAATCCTTTGGCATTAGTTCCATTATCGATACTAAAATCGTACGATAGATTTAATTTATTATTTACACGAATGGATGGAGATATTGAGCTAAACAAAAAGAAAGCACCATCGTCTTTTCTTGTCCAAAATCCCCCATCCCAATCTACACTAAATGCTTTTCTGCTATCAGAAGAAGCGAATAGAAACATGTTAAAATTAGATTCAGTTTTAAAATATCTACCTTCTTCTCTAGGCTCAAAATAGTCGTACTGCGCTACAGGCTTATAGTTAAACCCGCCTCCTGCGGTATAAAAGTTCTTAAACTGAAACCAAGCTCCTGCATTAATCCTAAAATTTGTGAACGTACGTGGAGCATATAATTGCTCGTGTGTAATATTAAACCAGGTATTCATCGCATTAAAAATGGAGAACGGTTTATATATATTATAATTCATCCGAGAATAAACCCTAAACTGGTTTGGCGCTCGTAAAAAGCCCAAATCGTTAATATCCCAAGTGTCACTAATTTGCTTAAAACCAGTTGAAAAGTTAAATTTACCCGACACCTTTGAAAAGGTTAATGAGTTTCTAAAACCGGATTTAACCTCTTTTCCATTCTCACCTTGCGTAGCAATATGGCTATAGCCGCCATCAGCAAAAATGCTCCAAGTATTGGTTTTATCTCGTAAGCGTATTTGGCCTACGGTAACGTTTGCATCCCTTCCGCTGCCTTCTCTTGTTACATTGGTGTTAATAATGCCAAAATTTGAATTATTTTTCAAATTTTGATCAACCACCAGTACATTATAATTAGATAGTGGATCAATAAGATAGTCTCGTGTTGCACCTGTTTCTGAATTGGTAATTACGGCATTTGTTTCTCTACTTATGGCATTAAAAAAACCAATACCAGTTCCTTTTGCTGTTCTACCAGAAATTTTAGTCGCATTTAGCAAAGGTGCAGTTGACGGTAAACTTGTCACTGATTCAGTAGAATCTAAGGTACTATAATCAACATAGCCTCTAGTTTGCCCAACACGCCTTGAATAAAATATATTCCCCTTAGAAAAGAGTTCTACTCCTTCTGTAAAGAATGGTCTATTTTCATCAAAACGAACTTCAAATGGAGTTAGGTTAAGTACTTGATCATCAGACTGTACTTGGCTAAAATCTGGGATCAAACTCATATCGAGTGTAAAGCTTTCGCTTAAGCCCCATTTCAAATCCATACCACCGGCATAAGTGGAGCTAAAAGCATCTGCAGCTCCATCGTGTGATACTGCACCAGACACATAGGGACTAAATGAAAGCCTCAAAGGCGGATCTATATTTTCTAACCCTGATAACGTACCAGATTGATTAATAAACCCACTTTCTTCTTGATCAATAAAATTCCAAGAAGTATCTTCATTTAATCGCTTGGCATTCCTAAAAAAATTAATGCCCCAGTCGCCAATCGTGTGTTTAGGAAATCGAATAGCTGAATATGGGATTTCCATCTCAACAACCCATCCTTTGTCATTTATTTCAACTGCACTGTTCCAAACGGCATCCCAATTTTCATCAAAGTTATTAGAACTTGCGACTGCATCGGTTTGAACTCCTGCTGCTGATACTCCATAATAAAAGGCATTTTGCCCTTTATTAACAGGATCGAACAAAGCACCAAATGTATCAACATTCTTATTGCCGGCATTATCACGCTTACTTAATTCTTGTGGAATGGATGTAGGATCCGGGTCATATAACTGGGCTCCAATATATAAACCATAGTCTGTATAAATAATATAGATTTCAGATTTATAGGATGCAGCTGCACCATTATCTGGGCTCATTTGAACAAATTTTCCTTCAAAAGGAGTAGCCTCTTTGTAAATGGCATCGTTTAAAATACCATCTATTTTGGGCTTATCAATAACCTTTGTGGCAGATATCGTTTTTTTGGGATGCACAATTTTAACTTTTGTGCTGTCTTCTTGCGCATAAGTTGACCTAAAACTTATGCCAAATAAGAAGACTAAAGTGAGTAGTTGAATCTTCATTTAATAGGGTTGTTGAGCTTTGAGTTGCAAATTTCTGTGTTAAAGACAAGAAACTCTACACGTAAGACGCATCATTCCCTAGAAAAGTTTTATTTTTTGATAAAAGGAGTATTTTATACTTTGAAGGTTAATCAA
>CAZDQR010000378.1:0-2978 GCA_964507315.1 uncultured Roseivirgaceae bacterium | reverse complement strand
TTTAAATATCCCTTTCTTTTCAGCAGAATTCTCTTCTAAACCATCTTCATCTTGTTGTGAAGCACTATCTATTGCTTCTGAGCCGTCTGTTGGCGATTTTTCTTTCTTTTTAAATAGGTTTTTAAAGAAAGCAAAGAACCCAGCTTTTTCAATGGCTTTTTCGGTAACAGGTTCCTCTTTTTTATCGTTTCCATCTAACTCATCTTTCCATACAAGTTTATCTCTAAAATACCAATTATAATACTTTTGATCTGCTCCATACCTAAATGTTTGAGCTGCTAAACGAGCACTATCCAATGCTGTGCTATCCACAATATCAGTTTCTGCATACATCATAACATCACCAGCAAATAATAATGAATCGGACAAAACAGGATAGATAACTTCCATGTTTACAGTCCTTATTTCTCTGTTTCTAACCCAATCAGCATCTACATAGGCAAATAAACTTGTTTTGGCTACTAGGCCATTTTTATCAAGCGTTGAGTAAAACACATCTCTTCGAGGTAACGAATCTTGCGCAAAATAACCAAATTGATCTCGTTGAGCAGTTTCGTCTATTAAAAAATAAGATTGATAGGCAGGGCATATCATATCAGCTTTGCAACCAGCCAACACAACACATACCATTAGAATAGAAAAAGAATGAAGTCTTTTCATTTATTAAACCCTGCCTATTATGGCAAACGGTAAAAATACGTTGTTTATTTTAAATTAGTAAGTTTTAAGCTGCTCTATCCCACTTGGTTGAGCTTTAAAATTTTACTTCAGGTGCTTTATCACTTCCTTCAGCAGCTTCAAAAGGAGGTCGCCTTTCGAACCCAAACGTGCCTGCAAACATAGAAGTCGGAAACTTACGGATGTACACGTTATAATCCTTTGCTGCTTCATTATACCTTCTTCGCTCTACGGCAATGCGGTTTTCGGTACCTTCTAATTGAGCCTGTAATTCTAAAAAGTTCTGATTTGCCTTTAAATCCGGATATCGCTCTGATACGGCCAATAATTTAGACAAGGCAGAGGTAATACCGCTTTGAGCTGATTGATATTGCTGAATCATTGCAGGAGTTAGATTAGAAGCATCAATTTTAATGCTCGTTGCTGCAGCTCTCGCTTTTATTACTCCTTCTAACGTTTCTTGCTCATGGCTAGCATAGCCTTTAACAGTATTAACCAAATTAGGAATTAAATCTGCTCTTCGTTGGTACTGAGTTTCTACATTGGCCCATTGCGTAACCACGGTTTCATCCTTATCCACCATTGTGTTGTACTTGCTCATTGCTACTAAACCTAGTACCACAACTATCGCTAGTATTATCCAAACTGATTTACTCATGTTGTTTATATTTTTAGCAAGTTTAGTATTATTACAATCAAATGAAAATACAAATCCCAAAAATACTATGTGCATTTGCTTTTATCTTGGTTACAAGCATCTCCTTTGCACAAGAAAATCAACAATTGCCCAATTTAAAGGCGAGAGTTACAGATTTAACAGCAACACTTTCTAGTTCCGAAATTTCTAGCTTGGAAAGCTCGCTGGCTCAATTTGAAAAAGAAAAAGGAAGCCAAATTGTAGTGCTCATAATTGCAAGTACAGAGCCTGAAGCGATAGAACAATATGGAATTCGTTTGGCTGAGCAGTGGAAGATTGGTCGTAGTAATGTAGATGACGGTGTAATATTAATAGTAGCTAAAAATGACCGAGAACTAAGAATTGAAGTTGGTTACGGATTAGAAGGTGCCATTCCTGATATTTACGCCAAACGTATTATCGAAAATATAATAGTACCCAATTTTAGACAAGGAAACTTTTATGAAGGCATTAAAGAAGGCTGTGATGCAATTATAAGCTTAATTAAAAAGGAAGAATTACCGGCAGTAACAAGTGATTATTCATCGTCTTCTACAAGTGAGGCCGAGAATAATTTTTACACATTCGGATTTATTATTTTAATCATTATTGGTTTTGTTATCAAAGGATTGGTTAAAAGTAGCAAGGTTAAATTTTCTATCATTGTCGTTTTCTCTTTGATTGCAGGCCTCATTGGTAGTTCAATAATAGCTGGAATATTTGGGTTGATCTTTTCTGGTATTTTTCTATTTAGCAGTTCAGGCAGTGGTAGTAGAGGAGGCCGGTATTACTCTGGTGGTGGATTTGGAGGAGGAAGCAGCTTTGGTGGCGGAGGTGGTTTTTCTGGAGGCGGAGGAAGCTTCGGAGGTGGTGGTGCCTCTGGAGGATGGTGATTTAATGATGATCAATTGTTAATGCACAATTATCAGTTAAGAAGAAGTAGGTAATTAAAAACAGAAAAACATGTCTAAAAATATATTTACAAGTAACGATAAAGAACAAATTAAGGAAGCCGTAGCTGCCCTTGAAAAAGAATCATCTGGCGAATTGGTTCTTTATTATGCTAAAAACAGTGATGAATATATAAATGCCAATTGGAAGTTTAGTGGAATCATTGCATTAATTTTCTCAATTATTATTATTGGTCTATCCTACTTTTGGCTCCTTCCAGCATATTTTACTCCAATAGTTATGGGAACTACTATTTTGAGCTCCATGGTGTTTGCATATTTAGTTGCCTTTTTCTTTCCTTTCTTACGGTTTGCTATCACAAGTAAAGCCATTATAACTCAGCGAGTTTTAACAAAAGCTAAGGATATCTTTCTGCAAGAACAAGTGTTTAATACTGTTGATCGTACTGGTATTTTAATTTACATAAGTGCGTTAGAACACCAAGTGGTTATACTTGGAGATAGCGGAATTAACAATAAAATTGAGCAAGGTGATTGGGAACAAATTGTACAACTTGTTGTGGGAGGAATAAAGGCCAATCAAATAACTACTGGCATTATCGATGCTATTGAAGCCTGCAAATTACTACTACTTGATAATGGATTTGTAATTAAACCAGGAGATACCAACGAATTGCATAATGCAATTAGGATTGAAGAATAAACTATTGCTT
>CAZDQR010000377.1:0-2981 GCA_964507315.1 uncultured Roseivirgaceae bacterium | reverse complement strand
ATTCACCAGATAATCTTTGTAGTTGGTAAAAACTATATTCTTTTTAAACACATCCTTACTATTGGTAAACCAAGCATGTGGATGAAACCCATTATTGAGAATGATATTATTTTCGACTGTGCGGTAAAACCCTTCCCGAAGTTTTATCCCACCACTAAGGCACACATTATTATAAATACTGTAATTTGATGAGCCATCATCTAAATCTATGTCCCACCCATGGTCACATCTAAACCTATTATTTCTAATAATAGTCGTGTGAATGGCATCCCAAGTTGGCATTTCAGGGTTTTCTTCTAACATTTTATCCAAATCCGATCTATTAGGATGCCAAAACCGATCTCTTCCCCAAGAATTAAAAGCACCATGATCAGAAGTTTCCAATACGGTTTTAAATACATCATTATATTCTATGATATGCCCGCCCCAAGTACCATCGCCTATATTAATACCCGCTCGGGGTACTTCATAAATTGTGTTATTGCTAATGGTCAGGTCCATTGCCATCGCTATTTCTACTCCAGCAGTTTGCTTTTCAATTTGGCCTATGCGATAAATCAAATTGTTATCTACCAAACAGTTACTTGGAAACTTATCATTTTGAGGCCCAATTTCTCTATCCATTTCTGCCAAAGGCACATATTCTTTGTATTGAAACGAAGGAGATCGAACAGCACTAGGGTCACCTACCAAGCAAATTGCACTAGCACCACAATCGTGAATATGATTGCCTGTTAGACTAATATTTTTACTAAACTTACTTACAAATATGGCATTGCCACCTAAGTTGGTAAACTCACAATTATTGACTTTTATATCAGATGCATTTTCAATAAACAAAGCTGCACCTCTATAAATAGTCCAATCACTGCGAAGCAATGGCTCATAATCTTCCATAAAAGTTCGCTGTGCGTGCGTAAACTTTATTCCTTCTATGCTTATGTTTTTAACTATTTTATCCTCAGCTCCCACCAACTCAATTAAAGGCTTTAGCCTAACAATTTCAACTTTCGTTTTTTGAAGGTCTATTTTTTTGGGTGGCCAATAATAAAGTTGCGACTTTTCATCGTCATAAAACCATTCCTTTTCTTGGTCCAACTCTTCAAACACATTTTCTACCATTCGGTAAGTTTTGTGTGGCTCAGAATATCTATTATTCTGCTGCCCGCCTTCTAATATTACTTTGCCCGATTTAGTTACTTCTGTAATTTTATAATGAAATCCACCCCATTGCCCACCATGCATTGCATGCAATATGGCCCCCTTAGGATTACTCCAGGACTTAACTCTCTTTTTTGAGATTGCATCCTCTGCGTGTCCATTCCACTGCCCTCCAGCACTGTCAAAATTTGGGTAGCGTGCAAGCACTTGCTGTTCATTATTGATAAACAACTGGTAAAAATCAATTGAATTATCTAATTCAGCTACCCAAATATCATTGGTATATTTTTTCCAAGTAAGACTAAGTAACTCCGAGCCTTTAATAATTGTTTTATCGCTTCCTTCACCAATTATTTTTATATTATTATATGAGGCATCAAGTTTAATCGGTGATGTGATTCTGTATTCGCCTTTGCCAATATAAATCACAATATCAGCATTGGGAGATATTGATTTTAGATGTTTGGCTCGTGCTATAGATTCCTCAATGGTTACAAAATGGTTTTCCTCTAGAATGCCAGAATGATTAATCTCCGTTTGATTAACATAGATATTAATAATCGTATTTTGTGCCTCTGTAACAGATATAAATGTTAAGCTGAGAAAAATTGCTAGGATACTTTTTGTCATAATAAACATCATTTCTAACCAAACATATTCAATTAGTTTCATAAACTAATCAAAGGCATAATATATGGGATAACTAATCTATATAAGGGCTTAATATACTTATTTTATGTACTCTAAATTACTTTATCACCCTATCATTTATCCCTAATAAGAAGTGCTTACGTATTTATAGAACTGTATGTAATACCACTCATATTATATGAATAAGTTTGGGGTAAGGTAAAACCTTACGGATTAAAGAATATTCTCATCATCATATTTATGCTCTTTTTATTGCCTCAAGGCAATAGTGGAGTTAGGCTTAATTACAAAAAGAAAAAGTAGTTTAAAATGGCATCAGATAATACTATACAAATTCTATCTGCTCGTTTTGAGGAAAGGTTTAACACCACTCCTTTAAAAGTGGTGGCCCCAGGCCGAATAAATATTATTGGAGAGCATACCGATTATAATGATGGATTTGTGCTACCTGCTGCCATTGATAAATCGGTCAAGTTTGTGATACAAAAAAGCAACTCTGCTGATTGTACACTAGTTGCCATCGACCTTGAAGATGAATACACTTTTTCACTAGAGAATAAACTTGCCCCCGTTGATAAACAATGGGTTAATTACTTTTTAGGAGTAATAGCAGAGCTTAAAGCAAGGAACTGTATCCTTGAAGGATTCAACCTTATGTTTACAAGCAACATCCCTATTGGCGCTGGCTTGTCATCCTCAGCCGCTATCGAAAGTGGATTTGGATATGCACTTGATCAACTTTTTGGGTTGAACATTTCACGAGTTGATTTGGCACTTATTGGCCAGCAAGCAGAGCATAAGTTTGCTGGAGTTCAATGTGGTATAATGGATCAGTTTGCTAGTATGATGGGTAAGGCTAATTCAGTTATTCAATTAGATTGCAGATCGCTAGCCTTAACATATGTGCCGGCAGATTTTTCTAAATATAGCTTGGTGCTTTTTGATACTCAGGTAAGCCATAATTTAGCTAATTCAGAATATAACATTCGAAGAAAACAATGTGAAACAGGCGTTGCTGCCATTCGAGAGTTTGATAAAAAGGTCTATTCACTAAGAGATGCAACCCTTTCTCAATTAGAACAGGCAAAGAGCCAACTTGAGCCCGTGGTTTATAACCGTTGTAGATATGTAATTGAAGAAAATGAACGGGTGCTAACACTTTGCGATGC
>CAZDQR010000376.1:0-2985 GCA_964507315.1 uncultured Roseivirgaceae bacterium | reverse complement strand
TGCTGCCATCTGCATTTACTACCACTCCAGAACCAAGGCCTGAAGTAGTTACCATTTGCTTTGTTAAGGTGGCTTGATCAGTTACCAATTCTTTACTTTCAACTTTGATAAGTACAACAGTTGGGTCCACTTTTTTAAATAATTTGCTTACGCTTTGGGCGTTTGCTGTAACGTCAGCTAATAAAAATGCGCTAAATAGCAGTAGTATGTTCTTCATTTTTTTTGATTTTAAAGTGCGAAAATAAGGAATAGCATTCAAATTTCCTCACTTAATTCTAACCAACGGTCTTCTAGCTTACTTAAATTGGATTCAATGGATTTCAACTCTTTACCCCATGTTGTTAAATCCTCAAAATTTTGATTGGGGGCATTTAGAGAAGTATTAATTGCCTGCTTTTCTTGTTCCAACTTCTTTATTTCTTTTTCAATTTTCTCTAGTTCTCTCTTTTCTCTAAAACTCAATTTTTTAGTTTCGGTTTTTTCTTTGGTCGCTTTTGGAGAAATCTCTTCTGTTTTTTTAACGATTTTTTTTAATTGACTTTCACGGAAATCGGTGTAATTACCTGGGTAATCTTTAATAAACCCTTGGCCTTCAAAAGAAAATATATGTTCTACTAACCTATCCATAAAATAACGATCGTGAGAAACAATCATAATGCAGCCGGCAAACTTCTCTAGGTATTCTTCTAATGTATTTAAGGTTTCTAAATCCAGGTCGTTGGTAGGTTCATCCAATACTAAAAAGTTAGGATTGCCCATTAAAACTTTTAGTAGCTGCAGTCTTCTTTTTTCTCCACCACTTAAATTTTTAATAAAATCGTATTGCTGTTTGGGAGGGAAATGAAATAAAGTAAGCAACTGAGATGCTGTTACCACATTGCCATCTTTTAATTCTATTATTTCGGCAATGTCTTTTATGCTATCTATTACTCTTTGTGCAGGATCAAACTTAATGCCCGATTGATGGTAATACCCAAAGCTTACTGTTTCTCCTTTTATAATAGAACCAGAATCTGCAGGTAATTTATCTGTAAGTAAATTTAAAAAAGTTGATTTTCCAACGCCATTTTTACCCACCAATCCAATTCTATCGCCAGGCTTAAAAATATAGCTAAACGAATCTACCATTACATTGCCATCGAACTGCTTAGATAGGTTTTCAACTTCTAATATTTTTTTGCCTAATCGTTTACCTGTGAGGTTTATTTCTAGCTTCGTTTTGGCTTTAACTTGATTAGCGGTTTTTCGTATTCCGTCAACGGCATCTATCCTGTACTTGGCTTTGGTAGTTCTTGCTTGTGGTTGCCTGTTTAACCACTCCACTTCTTTTTTTAGCAAGAGCTTTGCTTTATCGGCTTGGTCTTGTTCTACTTGTTGGCGCTCTATTCTTTTTTCTAAGAACTGTGTGTAATTACCTGTGTACTTATATAGGTTGCCATTTTCTAACTCTATAATTTGATTGGTAACTGCTTGTAGAAAGTAACGATCGTGAGTAACCAATAATAGGCTTACTCTTAATTTTGCAAGGTGATCTTCTAACCATTCAATAGCTTCTAAATCTAAATGATTGGTAGGTTCATCTAATATAAGTAAGTCGGGCTCTTCTAATAGGAGTCTTGCCAATGCCACCCTTTTCTTTTGCCCACCACTTAACTCATCTACGGGCTGGCTTAAATTATGTATGCCTAATTTACCCAAGACTTGCTGAGCTTTAGATTCAAAGTCCCAAGCATTGAGCTCGGTCATTTTATCTAAGAGATTAATATCCATCTCTTCAGCATTATGTTCTTCTAAAAAATGGTAGTATTTTCTAACGGTAGATATTACAGGGTCGTTGCCTGCCAATATATAGTCCATTATTTGGGCATGGCTGTGTACATCAGGCTCTTGTTTTAGAAAACCCACTTTAATCGATCTATTAAAATTGAAGTTGCCAGAATCGGAATGCTCCTCATCCATTAAGATATTAAGTAGCGTGGTTTTTCCAGTACCATTAGCACCAACAAGTGCAACTTTAGATCCTTCATCTAAGCCAAAAGAAATGTTGTTAAACAACACCTTATCTGCAAAGCTCTTAGATAGTTTCTCGATTGATAAATGATTCATCCCGCAAAACTAGCCATATCATTTGCCCAAGTGCTATAAATAAAAAAATATCGTTATTTTTATTCAATCTAATCAAAACCGCAAAAAAATGAAATCTTTAAAAATTATTGGAATTATTATGCTGGTGCTTGCATTAAGTGCTGTAGGCTTTATTATGAGTTTAAGTGGAGAAGGTAAACTAGAACGTACTACAACTATAAATGCACCTATTGAAAAGGTATTTATGGTGGTTAATGATTTTGCGTATGCAAAAGATTGGAGTCCTTGGATGCAAATCGATCCTAATGCTGTGTATGTTTATTCAGAAAACACAGCTGGGTTAGGAGCTAATTACACTTGGGAAAGTGATAATGAACAAGTTGGGAATGGCCGGCAAGAAATTATTGAAAGCATTCCCAATGAGTTGGTGAATACACGTATGGTTTTTGGTGATATGGTAGGTGATTATACAGCTGCGTTTATCCTTAAACATACTAATGAAGGAACTGAAGTAACGTGGACATTGGTAAGTAAGGCTTCTAATGGCGGTGTTATGGAGAAATTTTTTGTAGATTATATTTCTAGCAATGTTATTGGGCCAACTTATGAAGAAGGACTTGAGAAGTTAAATTCTTTTATTGTAGGCCTTCCTAATCCAGAACCTGAAATTATGCAGCCAGATTCTATGGTTCTAGAAATGGAAGAAGTAATGTAGGATTTTAATAGGCAAGCCTAATAGCTTTAGGCCTGTTTATTATTGCTTATCTTTGAACCAATTACAAGGAGTTGAAAAGGCGTATTTTGCCTAACTCTAAAAAACTCTTAAAAAAACCAGTACATTTTTCAGTAAGTATTGGAATTGCAATATTATAATTCTACTTTTGTGTCCCCGTTTGAAGG
>CAZDQR010000375.1:0-2990 GCA_964507315.1 uncultured Roseivirgaceae bacterium | reverse complement strand
TTACTAAGGTTTGAATATAGCTTTTACCAAAACGTTCGTGCACAAAGCCAATTTTGTTAGCGAACGGGTTAAAACGAACTGTAACATCTACTGCAATGCTTAATCCATTCTTATCAAGGACATTCATTTTTTCTTCGGCAGTTTGCTCTTTTACATTATATATGTACATCGTGTTCCAAGGTGCTACTACATGAAATCCTTGCCCATAAACAACATCCTTGTCGAGCCCACCACTAAATTTCTTAAAAAGAACCCCAGTTTCGCCTGGTCTAATGGTTAAAAAGGTACTGTTCGATAGTATCAGACCGAAAATAAGCACGGCTCCTATAATAAATACATAAGGTAATAATTTTCTGTTATCCATAATTTTGATTGTTTCTTTTTTGTAATCGTTTGGTTAAAATGATAGCGCAATATTACTTGCTATATATGGTAGTCTGTTCACACACTGTTTTTATTTTATTAAAGTCGGCATAATACCCAAGTTTACCAGCAATGGTCCAATCTAAGCAGGCGCCATCTTTATTACCTAAGGTTAATTTTGTGTTGCCACGTTTAGAATAATAAGTGCCATCAGTAGGGTTTAACTCAATAGCTGATGTGTAGAAAGATAAGGCTTCTTCGAATCTGCCAAGGGTATCGAGCGTATTTCCTTTTAAAAAATAGCTATCGGCAACTTCAGGATTAAGGCCAATAGATAAATCGAAATCGTGCAATGCACTATCAAACTTTTTAACCAATAATTCAACTTTACCTTTATGAATATAATATCCATAAAACTCAGGGTTTATCTGAATTACTTGATTTATAAGCTCGAGCGATTTTTTATAATCTTTTGCATCATAGGTCGCTAAAAATAAGCGGTATAGGTTTTCTTCCGATGGTAGTTCGCCTAAAGCTTGTTTATAATGAACCAAAGCACCTTCAATATCGCCTGTGGCAGCTTTAGCTTTAGCTACAACCAAATGGTCTGATGAGCTGGCCAAAGGTTTAGCTTCTAAATAAGATTCGAATGATTGCAAGGCCTTGTTAGATTCGTTTAATTGCTGATGAGCAAATCCTTTGTACATATAGCATTTAATCATGTTTTTGTCGCTTACCAGTGCTTTGCTAAAATCTGCAATGGCCAGGTTGTAATTACCAATTTTATAATTGGCTAAGCCTCTATAATAATAAGCAAGGCTAAAATCAGGATCCTGCTCTAGGCTTTGTGTAAAATATTTAATAGAAGTAGGTTTATCTACAATGATGTAATTAAAGCCCTTATTAAATAGAAAGGAGGCTGTTTCTTGTGCTTTTAGCGGTAGCGATAGCGTAAATAGAATGAATAAAAAAATCTTTGACATTGAATATTTATAAGCCGTAAAATTAGTAATTATTTTAACTGGTTTCACAATATATGTGATAACAACGTGTTGGGATATTAAATTTAACTAGGTGTTTTACCTAATGCGCATTTAGGTGATTATGCTAATACTAATTCATTAGTAGCCAATTAGCTTTGTAAAGTAAATATTAAACTAATGAAAAATTTATTTATAACATTCGTATTAAGCCTTGTTATTTTACCTGGGTTTGCTATTAACTCACATCCTAATAATGTGTTAGTTGCGCCATATAGCAATGATGTTCGTATAGAAACGGTAAATAACCTTGCATTTTTTGTGCTTACGCTAGATGCAAGTAATAGCGTGCAATATGGCGATAAGGTAGAACTTGTTTTTGGACTTAATCATAAAATTAAACTGTATAACATTTCTGGCAAAGACATTCACACTTTTACAAGTACTAAAGAGCTGGTGGTTCTAATTGACCCTAAAGATTTAAGGTGTTTTGAGAAAAAGAGTTTGAGGAAAGTGATTATACACCGTGGAGATAAAAAAGTTGTTATTAAAACTGGTATAGGCCCAGATCATATTAAAATAAATTAACAAATGAGTGTTCATATATTTAATAGCGAAGAAAAAAAGTTAAATGACGAGGTTATTAACGAGTCGTATGCCTTGTATTTGCATAAATTTATTGAAGATTGCAGTGGACTACAAACTACTGATGAGGCCTTTAACTGTGCTATAATGTCGCACGATGAATTTAAGGAGTATTACATCCTTAAGGTTTTGGGCAGATCAGGGGAGTTTACGGCTAACATAGCTCGTGATTTTCAATATTTAAGCTTTGGCAACTCCACCATGTCGAGCCCTATGGCCTAGCTCCTTAAAAGTGTTGATAGGTTCAATTGAACTAAATCGGCCATAGTAGTACATCTTTTAAAAGCAGAGTTATTATGGTGTTCGGCTAGTTCTTCTCCTAATTGCCGTATGTTTTTTTCAAGTGATAAGGGTTGTGAGCGCATTGCATCAAATAATTGATTAAGCACATGCTTGGTAGAAACTGATCTTGTTAAAATTAACGATCGCTCTTCTAATTGGTATTGGTTCATACTTTCAGGAGTCATAATCTCCATACCCATATCTACAAAAGGGTTATTTTGTTTAAAATACTGAGGAAAATATACCGCTTTGCGAGATTCATACGATTGCTGGTCAAAATCTATCGCTCTTATCCTATAATGCGTATCTTCAAAATCTGGTGTAACATCTACCACAAAATTACTGGAGTGCATATCGCCTAATAGGCGAACAAAGCAACGCTCGTTAAATTTTACAAACTCCTTAGAGAGCCTTACTTTATTTAAAAATTCATCATCAATATGGCGTTTCATAAACTGATCGCCTGGTACGCCTGCAATATGTTCTTCTACCAAGGTGTTTTTATGCACAATGTAATTAATGGAATTGGGCGAAAGTAAATCCTCTAGCTCGAGCCCGTAAATACGAGAAGCATCGGCACGTTTTATGTAGAAATAATCGAAATTATCATTTATACGATTTACAATTCGTACTCTAAAGGGTTTGGTATTACCAAAAGGGCAAATATCTATTCTATCTATAAAAAGGTGATCTATAACTTCTACTTGGCCCGATGATTTT
>CAZDQR010000374.1:0-2990 GCA_964507315.1 uncultured Roseivirgaceae bacterium | reverse complement strand
CACCCAAGAGAAATTTCCACAAACATTAACCCAATTTGAGCTAATGAGGCATAAGCAATTTGTGTTTTTATGGTGGCTTGTACCCTTGCCGTTAAGGATGACATAATAAACGTAATGATACCTACCCCTGCTATTATAAAGTGAAACCACATATTACCTTGCCAAAAGGCTGATGTTCTAACCAATAGAAACACGCCTATATGCACATATAACGACCCATAAAAAATAGCACTTGAAGTGGTAGGACCTTCCATTGCACGTGGTAACCAAGAGGAAAATGGAAACTGAGCGGATTTAACCATTGCTGCCAATAATATAAAACCAGGAATGGCAAATAGATAAAAATCTTCGTTTAAGACATGCTTCATTGGGCTATGCATACCTTCGAAATCGTAAAAATTAATACTATGCCCAAAATAATGGTGAGATAGCCAAATGGCTAAAAGCAAGGAAATATCGGCCACCCTGTAAAGAGACACCACTTTCAGTGCATTTTTAACAGGTAAGTATCGATCTCTATAAAAGCCAATTAAAAAGAACGATGTAACTCCTATTATTTCCCAACCTATAAATATTAATTCTAAATTACTTGCCAAGAGCACAAGCATTAACCCAAAATAGAAAAACTTAATATTATTAAAAAACCGCTTATAGCCTTTTTCTCTGTGAATATAATTTTTGCTAAAAATGATAATAATACCCGTTAAATAAGTAGCTAGAAATAAATAAATTAAGCTATATCCATCTAAAAATAGATGGATGGCAAGTTCAGCTTCTGATGCTTTAAATATGACTGGCCCTTCTATTAATATAGGTTGAAATCCTCCTTGTACCCATAAAACAAGAATAATGAGTAACGTTAACATATTAATAACGATACTGCCTGATGAAATTAGGTAAATCCCTTTTTCATTTTTATTGGAGAGTGCAAACCCCATTAATAAAGAGGCTAATGGCACTCCTAAAAGTATATATAATAAACTCATTTTTTTTCTCCTTTTGAATGATACACATGAACTGGGATATTTTCTTTGGTGGCATCCAGAATATGATTAGTCCTCATTTCTTCTCCATCTTGGATCAGTTTATCTACATCCTTTGTTTTAAGAATATTTTTTAACGGATTATAGAGAACAAATGCACCTTCCATAAAATAATAAAGGTTGCCATCTTCAGGAGATATAGCCACTAAATGCAGCCACCCCTTATCAAACCAATCATACATATCCTGATTTGCTTTTATCACCTTCAAAACAATTTCAGGAGTATGCTCAACCATCATCAGCAATCTAACAGGGTCATGATTTTCAATCATTTGTAAAGGCAAGCCTGTTCTTAAATCACCATCACTACTGTTGGTAACACCAATTAACCCTGTTACATTATGAGGTAATTTTGTACCAGCCCCCATTTTTTCGATATCCATTCTTGAAAAATAATACTCAAGATTAATACCTCCACAAACAGCTGGTAAAGGAGCCATAACTTGTTTCAATAGTTCCCCATCTGGATCAGTTCGGTAATCATACGATTGCAAAAAGGCCCTTCGGTCTAAGAACAAACCTTTCATCTTTTCGCGCGAACCTACATGGCATAACGCATTGGTACCGTGCCCCAGTTCTGGTCTTGGTTCAAAATAAGAAACAGATCGCTTCTTAATCTCATTTCTTATATGTTTAATGTCCCTCTTAATATTAATTGAGGCAAACCTTCGCGCTCTTTCTTTTGCGTTTAAATCTAAAGAATCTTCAAAAAGATGTGAATTAATTAGATGTGAATCAGCATTTTCTGGGTTAAGCATATCCAAATCGTAATACTCGATTTCATCACTTGCAGTATCGTGCATTGAACCCACAAATTGTGTTGAAGAAGGAATTTTCAAACCTCTTTCTTTTAGAGCTATTCTTATTTGAGGATGATTAGCCATAAAAGCAAAAACCCTTGCATTAACTGCTCCCGGTCGTCCACTACAGGCACCACAATCGTGAGCGCCATGATGAGGATTATTGGCACTACTACTACCATGTGCAACCACATAAACAAGTGAAGAAAAATTATCGACCAACCCAATACCGCGTAGTAATGATTCTACAATATCAACCATTTCTTCCACCTTGTACCCTAACTGTAACCCACCTTCAACTACAGGAGGCTCACTTGCTTCAATTAAGAGTTTTCCGTTGATATCCATATGCTCAAATGCATCAGAAATATCATCTCGCATTTTTGGATTTACTAAATCCAATATCATACGAAACCCAGCCACAATACCTAAAGAGAGGGCTTTCATAATAGAAGCTATTACCGAATTTGGGGCATGGTGCTTTGACTTAGAAGACTCAATTTCCTTAATTAAGTGTTTAGGAGTTATGGCTACCGGACAATTTTTATCATAAAATTTTGCCCCAAAAGGCTGAAAATATATTGCTGCCCCAAAAAAACCTGGCGCTCCTAACGTTTCACAATTAGGATCTGTAGTTTCTAAGTGCCTCCTTATCGAGCATTCACGATCATCAATGCAAAACATTGCTTGAAAACTCTTTGAATCTGGCTTTATTAAGCGGTTCGTTTTTGCTAAATGGCCAACTGCACTTAGTACTTCATCATAATAATCCCACTCGAAAGCTTCTTGCCATAATTGGAGTATTTCTTGCAACTCGCCCATTGGTACTTTTGATAAATAATCGATTGGTTCTTCTGTAATATGAGAAGCAAGAGGCTTCCATTTTTTCCCAAACTCATTATCTAAAGCATCAATTTCTAATAGTAATTCGAACAGAACTACTTCTTTAAACGAAATATTTTTTTTGTAAAAAATAGATGCAGGATTCTCTTCAATAGACCCAACAATTCCACTCCAACCTTTATGGCTATATTGCTGATCAAAAAGATAATTGGTATAAAAAGCGTTATCTCCAACCAAAATATTAAGCAAATATTCGATGGATAGTTCATCAGAAAACAATAACTTTTTTACTCTTTTTGAAGTA
>CAZDQR010000373.1:0-3008 GCA_964507315.1 uncultured Roseivirgaceae bacterium | reverse complement strand
TATCAGCCGTAACCTTATCGGTCATTATTGTGGCTGGGTTGGAGTTAATCAGTGTAACTTCTATGCCTTCTTCTCTCAAGGAACGAGAGGCTTGCGAGCCTGCATAATCAAATTCGCATGCTTGGCCAATAACAATGGGGCCACTACCGATAATCAAAACTGATTTTATGCTATTGTCTTTTGGCATACTTTTTTAGAAACGTTAAGATTTACTCTTGCTTAAATTAGCGCAAAGTTAGAAGAATATAGCAGAAGATTAGTAGTAGTGTAATATTTTAATTTAGACAAACCCTAAAACCCATCGTCATCCTCCTCATCGTCTCCAAACCCATCATCTTCTTTGGGTAAATCATCTGCGGGAGGATCGATTGGGGTGTCATCTATTGCAGTTGGATCGCTTAAGTTATAGTCTTCATCAATATCAAAATAGATGGCTCTAAAGGTATTGATGAATTGCAAGGTTTCTGGTAAGTCGGCAGGGCCGAATTGAAAATCGCCAATTTTTGCTTTGCCCATATTGTTTTTGGTGGCCAAGAACGTGTTAAATTCTTCATTAGAAGAATACATTAGCAGCTTATCTTCTTCCATACTAAAATAATACCAAGAGTCAGGAGAAGCCTTAATAAATAAGTTAATAGTTTCTCCAGCTTCTGTTTTTCTAATCTCGAAAAAGCTTTCAAACTGCGCATTGATATCTGTTCGTAACACATTTGAAACGCCTACAAATCCGTCATTATAAAATGATTTTTGATCTTCGCTCCATTTGAATTTAACATTTGAAAACACCATTGGCCTTACCAAATTAGGAGACATTGTACTTAAGGGTACATACTCTAAAGATGATTTTTCTTCGTACGCTTTAGTTGCTCTATTGCCAATAATTTCTGCCATTAAGTAGAGTAACTCGGTTCGGTCTTCGATGGCTTCGGGCGCTCCAATTTCATCCACCACATTTTTAAAATCATCGCCCATCATATCAAACAAAACAGAGGGTATTTTAAAATTCAAGGTCATAAAACTGGTAAATTCCAGCTCATTAGTAGCCATATTACCAAGACCTGTAGCTGATGCTTTTATGGCTCGGGTTTTACTGTTATCGATGAATCGAACAGGTCCTTCGAACCGAATATTTCGTGTAATTTCATCGTATCCAAAAACTTTTCCTGAATAGGACAAGCCAAGGTCTTTATCACGGTTCACAATCACAAATTCATTGCTATCTGCTTTAAAACTTAAAAACCCGGAGGGTTTAAAAAAGTCTTCATCCTGGTCGTCTTCTTTATCATAACAGAAGGTGCTATACAAACTAAAATCTTGGTATTTAAAATGGAGTCCTGCAGAGAGTAGTTTTCCTTGTGATGTTAAACTTTCATCAAATTTAAAAATAACTTGCTCCTGCTCTGCGCTACTGCTATACTCAATCCAAGTGTCGTAGTCTGGTATACTTTTTAAATCTAATTTTACAAACCCATCTAGCTCTAGCGCTGGTTTGTGCGCAAGCATTTTTACATTACCACGGTAATACATTCCTGGGGAAATCAATAATTGATCATCTTCTACAATTTCACCCGTTGCTACGGTGTGTTTAGCTGTTCTCCCTCTTTTGCCCTCAGAAAACTCTTCTAAGTGAAAATCACTTAGTTGTATGGCAAAAGTATCTTCCTCCGAATTGATAAAACGATAGGTTCCGTGCCCTTCAAATTCATTTCTAGATATAACAGTTACCGTGGCATCATAAATCTCATGAAATTCATTTAAAGTATCAGATATTATGCTTGTGTTTTGTAGTGTTCCAATACGTGCATCTTCTAATATAAGCACTTCTCCATTTTCGGGAGTGATCTTGGAATCGGCCACAATAATGTAAGGAATACCGCTTACCTTAAGTTCCAAAGTTTGCATATCATATTCAGCGTTGGTGGCATTAAATACTAAAGAGTCAAGGTCTTCTCGGGTGGTATAAAAATAGGAGTCTTCAATGGGTACATTTTCCGGTTTCGACATAAACACTTTTTGTCCTTCTAAATCCCAAACAGCTCGTGTAATAGAAGTATTAAATTGAGCATAAGGGAATTCAATAGCGGCATCCCCAGCTACTTCGGGGTTGATCTCTGCTTTTTTAGAAGGAAGATCGAAACTTACTCGCACGTTATTACCAAAAAAGGCAGGCTTCTCGGGGTTGCTTGAGTTTATCTTAAATCGTGCATGTCTGGCTTTATAACTTTCGCCTCCAAGGCTATAATTATCAGATAGTGTTTCGGAGTTATGGGTTAGTAATATACCGCTTCCTTTAACGCCTTTATTGGTTACAATTAAGGAGCCATCCAAGGTGCCATCGCCATTATATAACCTAAAAGGCTCGCCAATATTTTGAATGTACATACTATCCTTTTTGGGGAGCCACTGCATATGATAAGTTGCGGCCGTAGCTTGAGGAAAAAGAACTCCATTAAATTCTTCATTCCTCATTTCATACTGAAACCCACTGCCCGCAACAGAATCAGGATAGAAAATAAAGGCTTCACTTTCAAGAACAGTTGTTAAGAACTCTAATTTACCATTGCCAACAAGCCCTCTTTTATCCAATGATATGCGGTTGTAAAGCCGGCCATTTCCTCCAAAAAGTTGATATCCTTCTGGAGGAATACTATGCTCAAAACCCAAAGAGTAATCGCTCATAATATGTAGTTTTTCAGCAAATTCAGGAAACCAGCTATTAGAGAAAAAAGTACCGGCAAATTGAATGGCCGAAAAATCACTATCACTCAAACTATCTAAGTCGAATGGAGGTAATTTAAAGTACATTGATTTATCGTATGCGCCACCTAAAATTTCGGGCCTATCAAAATAGACAACCGATCCTGTTCCGCCTCCTTTAAATTTGGGATAGTTGGGTAATATTTCTTTGCCTGCTTTATTATCTGGTTTGCTAATATATAATACCCCTGAAGTCCCACTAATGGATGACATGTTTTTGGGTTGTTTGTTTTCAGCAACTTCTGGTGCTT
>CAZDQR010000372.1:0-3027 GCA_964507315.1 uncultured Roseivirgaceae bacterium | reverse complement strand
CCCTACATTACTGAGTGACCCAAAGGTCCAAATTGTGAATGCTTGCAGTTGTTTCGCAGAGCTAAAATATTGTAGCGTGCCCACAACGGCTCCTGTAATGCTACCAACCATTAAGCCAATAATTAATAAGGTAGCACTATCTTTAATTCGAATCGAAGCCAAAAGCACAAAACTAAAAGCCAAGCCGGCCCCTACACTTGCTGCTATCACAATTCCAAAAGAATTAATTAGCAACGCGCCCGAAAAGCCTGCCATTACCAAAATTGCCACTCCTAAACTTGCTCCAGAGCTAACGCCCAATACAAATGGCCCAGCTAATGGGTTCCTAAAAAAAGATTGCATCATTAAACCACTTACCGCCAAGGCTCCACCCGCCATTATTGCGGTTGCTGCTTTGGGAAGTCTAAATAAGAGTACGATTTTATCCCAAGCCGGGTTATCCGAAACACTTCCAGTTAATATTGACAACACCTCACCCACAGGTATTAGCACACTTCCTAACCAGATATCAAGGATAAAGGCAAGTAGTACTGCTGTAATAAGTAGTATCCACTTTAATGATATATTAGTTTGGGTATTCATTGAGGACTCAAAAGTAGGAAAAAGGTTTGTTTACTGTGGTGTTATTTTCTGAACAGTCCTCTTCTAGCTCCTTATCAAAAAGGAGATACCGGAACAGATCCGGTATGATGGGTATTATTTATTTCTGAGGTAATCTAAAATAAAAGAATAATTCGTGGCTTGGCAGCACTGCTGGGTGGCCAATTTTTACTAAATCCTTTAAAATTAAATCTGGCCTGAGATAGCCAAGTTCTAAAAACTCACTTCCTCCTTTGGCACCAATGCGTTTATTATACGAATAAACATTGCCCGATTTAAAAGGAGCAAAAAAACTATACCGCTCATTCGTGGCTTTCATTTCTGTTAATGTGTTAAAATTGCTCGCTCCGATCCAATACTCTGATTGGTTGGCTTTTTCAAGCACTGCTTCATAGCTTAATGCTAAAAAACTTGTGGTTGTATCTTCTTTCCAAAGGTAGTTTAGCCCTGCATCGGCCAATAATTTACCTGCGTAATTTCTTCCGCCAGGCAAATACCAAGTATCACTGTACATAGAACCACTCATTACCGTTGGCTTGGATTCAACATTTTTTGCAATAGCTAATGTAGTTTGATACTCATTTGTAATCATGGAAAAAACCGAATCTGCTTTTTCTTCCTTCCCAAATAAGAGGCCTGTCAATTTAATCCACTCAGCTCTTCCAAGAGGGTCTGCCTCTAAATACTCCGCATTAATTAATACCGGAATACCCGCTTCTTGAATTTTATTAAACTGCCCAAAATCACTCGTCATGGTATAAGCCATCACCAATTCAGGATTAATCTCAATAAGCTTTTCAATATTAAGGGCGTTGTCAATACCTAGTTCTACGACTTTACCTTCCTCAATTCTATCCCTCATTGGCTTAGAGCTTATGTAATCCGTAGTAGGAAAGCCAACCAATTTATTGGTTTCTTCTAGGTAATCTAGTAATGGAATATGAGTTGTTGACGTGCAAACTATTGTTTTAAGGGGTACAGGAATATAGGCATCTGCTTCAACGGCTGGTTTCGTTTCGTTTCGAGGATATAGCACATATCGTAAACCTTCCTCCGCATTTTTGTAAGGCGTGTTTATGGTAACTAAGGTGTAATTCTCTTTCTCCTGAATAGTAAACCCTGTTGCAAACGAAAGTTTAGTTAATATGCTTGTTACCTCTTTCGGTTTTTCGTTGTTATTGCAGCTTAATAAAAATAGAAACGGTAAAAAGAGGAGAAAAAATTTTTTCATAAGAGCGGTTTTTATAAGGCTATTTTACAAAGTTACAAAAAGGCTCCAAAGAGAATCACAACCTTCTATCAATTGATGGATTTTAAAATGAATTCAACTTTTCGATTTTTGCTTTGCACCTCTTCCGATTCTTCTAATGAGCTGAACTCTCCCTTTCCAAGAGAAAAAATTTGCTCCTCCAAAACACCCTCTTTTACAAGTATAACTTTTACTGCATCTGCTCTTTCTTGCGATAGTTTCGCGTTATAGACTGAATCTCCTACATCATCGGTAAAACCATACACTTCTAATGTGATCTCTTTATTCTTCTTTAAATAGGAGCCCAGTGTTCGTAAATCTTTAAATGAGCTTGGTGCTAGAACCGATTCATCAAACCCAAAATAGATGTTCTCCAGTGCAAATGGCTCGCCTATCGGATATTGTTTAACTTTCGTCTCTATAACAACCGCATCTACATATAAGTAAGACCGTCCACTAAGCATTGGGTGCACATCATTGAATTTGAATTTAAGAGTGTCGGGGTTCAAATCATCTAAAAAATTGCCAATAAACAAATAAGCTTCGGTACCATTTGCTTTATAAGTAGTTTCAAACATTGCCCATTTTGTATCTGGATTCCATTTACTTTTATCCACTCTGGAGCTGATAACGGAGATGCTGTTTTTGGTGAGAGTGGAGTCGGACGAAAGCATTAACCCGATATCAAAACAGGCATAATCTGAATTCTTGGCATTGGCAAAACTGAAACTTATGGTATAAACTGTATCTTTTATTAATTGCTCTTTGAGCCTTACAGCTAAGTACTCTTTATAGGTAAATTTCGACCAATTATATATGCCTGCGAACCCTTCGCCTTTGGCAGGTATTTGATAGCCCGACCAAAGGTCTGGTGCTTTTCCATCATTCGTTCCACAGGTATTATAATAATCAGGAGTACCTGTATCTGGTGAATACCAATCATAGGCCACTGGTTTTTGAGTAGCATTTACCCAAGAATTTGGACAGCTCTTTATCCTTTCAAACCCTCCGTTTGGCACTAAGTTTTGGGCTTCAGCCCAGGAACTAAGCAATATAAAAAATAAGAGACCCCAGTTTTTCATCTGATTCAAAAAAACAAAGAATAAACTGAATATTGAATGTTGTTTAACGATTTTTGAATTTATACTTCAGTCAATATGCAAGATCTCCTCGGACAA
>CAZDQR010000371.1:0-3032 GCA_964507315.1 uncultured Roseivirgaceae bacterium | reverse complement strand
TATTTGCAACAAGCTAGTCTTTTGAACGACCAGAATCCACGTGTAAATTTAATGATGGCACAAATGCTTTTTGGTTCTGCTCAGTTTTTTGGAAAAGGAACTGAAGAAGCTTGCCAAAAGTTTGAAGATGCAAAATTAAAATTTGAGGAAGAAGAAAAAGAGGGAAGAGGAATACTTCCGTCCTGGGGGAAGCCACAAGTGATATCAATGTTGAAAAATTGTGGTAATTCAAGTCAAGATAATTAGTAAATTACAGCCGTTATGACAAAACCATTTATAAAGAGTTTATTTAGAGAGCTGTTGCTTATCTTTTTCCTGTCTGCTATTATGGCTTTTTTAATGGGCATGGACTATAGTCAGGAGTGGCAATACATGTGGAAAAGGTTTGCTATAACCTTCATTATTTGGTTGGTAATGTGGTATGGTAATAGCCTTGTTGCTCATTCTTTAGATAGAATATATACGTTTCTGAAAGATCCAGTAAAACGGTTTGTTTTAGGGGTAGTTGGCTCCGGTATTTATTCAGGATTGGCCATGCTCGTATTAATTTGGTTTTTTAAGTTCACGATAAATATTGAAATAACAAATGATATTTCTACAACCATATTTTTTACGGTACTTTTTTCAGTCTTGGTGTTTATGGTTTTACTAGCGCGAGAGTTTCTTTTTTCTTGGAGAGAATTGGCTTTGCAAGAAGTTCAAATAAAAAATGAGCTGCTTGCATCTAATTTCGAAGCACTTAAAAATCAGGTGAACCCGCATTTTATGTTTAATAGTTTAAACACACTCACCTCTCTTATTTATCAAAATCAAGATTTGGCCGCCAAATATGTAGGGCAGCTTTCTAAGGTATATCGTTCGGTGCTTACGGCTAATAAAAATGAAGTGATAACTATTGAGGAGGAGTTGAAGACATTAGAATCTTATATTTTTCTACAGTCTATTCGGTTTGAAGACCGATTTAAAGTTATGATTGAGTTGGAAGAAGGTGTAAAGAAGAAATCAATTCCCCCAATGGTATTACAGATGCTTATTGAAAATTGCATTAAGCATAATGAAATAACAGAAGAAAAACCACTGGTAATTAAAATATATCAGGAAGAGGAGATGGTTTGTGTTAAGAACACAAAAGCTCTAAAACAAGTACTTCCTGGGGATAAATCTTCCATTGGGCTAGCGAATATAAAATCTAGGTATGAAATGCTTAGCGATATACCTGTTGAAATATTGGATAGAGATGTTGAGTTTATTGTGAAATTACCCTTACTAACTGTAGAATGAGCAAGTTAAAAACAGTTGTAATTGTAGAAGATGAAAAGCCAGCTGCCACACATTTGCAAATGTTACTGGAGAGGCAAGGAATAGAGGTGCTGGCTCACCTCGACTCTGTTAAAAACACCGCTAAATGGTTGGCAAATAATCCTTGTCCCGATGTATTGATGATGGATATTCAATTAGGTGATGGACTAAGTTTTGAGGTATTTGATATTGTGCAGGTAAATTGTCCCGTTATTTTTATTACAGCTTTTAACCAATATGCTATTGAAGCTTTTAAGCTAAATAGTATTGGTTACTTGCTTAAGCCTATAGATCCTGATGAGTTGAATGAGGCATTAGATAAGTTTACCAAGATGCAAGGCATATTTAATGCAGAACTAGCTGTTTCTAAAATTGGAGAGGCAAGAGAAATGATGCAAGGTGATTATAAAAAGAGGTTTGTAATTAAAGTTGGAGCTCATTTAAAATCAATTGTAGTCGAAGACATATTGTATTTCTATAGTCAAGATAAAGCCACTTTTGCCCGCACTAAAGATGCCCGTTCGTATGTGTTGGATTATACGGTAGAACAGGTGGAGGCTATGGTTGACCCAACTAAATTTTTCAGAATTTGCCGTAAATATTTAGTGCATATAGATGCCATTGAAGACATTGTGGCTTTTACGAATAGTAGGTTATTGCTACAACTAAAACACTCTAAAGAGCGTGATGCAGTGGTAAGCCGTGAAAAAGTGAGCCAGTTTAAATCTTGGTTGGATCGGTAAAGAGATGCTAGACAATTAGACAAGAGACATTAGACAGCCCTTTTGTCTTGTGTCTTAAATCTAAAAATCTAGTAACTTTTTCAATTTTTTATTATCTACCACCATATCAGCAGCGGTTTCATATCTTATCTCTCTTACTGTTTTATCTGCTCCTTTAGCTAATAAAAATTTCACCATTTCTATATTTCCTTCTCGCGCAGCAAACATTAAAGGTGTAACTCCAGAACCATCTAAGTCATTTACATTAGCTCCATTTTTTAGTAACATTTTAACCGTGTTAAGTTGACTAAACATGGTAGCTATACAAATAAGTGGCCTAGAGTCGAACTCATATCCAACATCAACACCTTTATTTAATAATAGCTGTATTACCTCATTGCTTTCATTAAAAACAGCGTACACAATAGGAGATAGCCCATCTTTAAATTTAGGATTCATTTCAATCCCTTGATCAATAAAATACTGCACGATTTTTGTATTATCATATTCAATAGCTTGCCATAAAGTGGTGGTATCTAAGGGAGAGTTGTTTTTGATAAACTCCTTGGTTTGTATAGTAACAAAGTATGTAGCCAAGGTAGTATGGCTATTCTTTAACGCAATCTCCTTAATAGATTCTCCGTGTAAAGAAATTAATATTTGTGCACCACTATTATAGCAGGCCTCAATTTTGTTTTGATTTCCTTGTGCTGCATAGCTAATTAAATTCTCGTTATTGCAGTTTTGATTATCAGCAACATTGCAGCTAAAAGCGATAACTAAAAAAAATAAACACATTGGTTTTAAAAACGATTTCATATTAATTGAGTTGTTGGTTACTATTACAGACTAAACAAATTTCTGTAAAAATAATTCCGACAATGGAACTTTAATTTGGATACCACAGTTTGGTATTCGTAATGCAATAATTACATTTTAACTTAAACACTAAACACCTTGAAGACATTACTTAGTTTTTTACTCGTAGCAAGTACAGCCATTTTTATGAGC